>NZ_JBHWJJ010000052.1:0-45774 GCF_042732005.1 Streptomyces sp. NPDC059851
TCCTGATTGTGGAGCTAAGGAGAATTGAACTCCTGACCTCTTGCATGCCATGCAAGCGCTCTACCAACTGAGCTATAGCCCCGCTCTCCGCCTCGCTCCCCCGTTTCCGGTGTTCCGCGCTGCGAACAAGAAGAACTCTAGCCTGTGACCGGCCCGAAAGTGAAATCCGGGCCCTGGCGGCCTCCGGACGGGTCCGGCAGCGGCTCAGTCGTCGTCGCCGAGCACCGGTTCCGGCAGGGTGCCGGCGTTGTGCTCCAGCAGGCGCCAGCCGCGGGCGCCCTCGCCCAGGACGGACCAGCAGCAGTTGGAGAGCCCGCCCAGGCTCTCCCAGTCGTGCGCGGCCAGACCGAGCAGCCGGCCGATCGTCGTACGGATCGTGCCGCCGTGGCTGACCACGACGAGCGTGCCGTTCTGCGGCAGCCGTCCGGCGTGCTCCAGCACCACCGGGGCGGCCCGGTCGGCGACCTCGGTCTCCAGCTCGCCGCCGCCGCGGCGGACGGGCTCGCCGCGCTTCCACGCGGCGTACTGCTCGCCGTGCTTCTCCAGGATCTCGTCGTGCGTGAGGCCCTGCCACTCGCCGGCGTACGTCTCGCGCAGCGCGGAGTGCCGCGCCACGCTCAGCCCCGTGACGGCCGCCAGCTCGGCGGCCGTGGCGGCAGCCCGCTGGAGGTCGGAGGCCACGATGGCGTCCGGCTTCAGGAAGGCGAGCAGCCGGGCGGCGCGGCGCGCCTGCGCCACACCGGTCTCGGTCAGCGGGATGTCCGTGGAACCCTGGAAGCGGCGCTCCAGATTCCAGGAGGTCTGGCCGTGGCGCCACAGGACGATCTTCCGGCCGGGACGGGCGGCCACGGGGCTCGTGCTCAGAACAGATCACCGTCCAGGTCGTCGCCCTGCGCCTCGCGCAGCTTCGCGTACTCCTCGGCCTTGCCCTTGGTGAGCTTGGCGTCCTCGGGCAGCTCGATCTCGGGGCAGTCCTTCCACAGGCGCTCCAGCGCGTAGAAGACCCGCTCCTCACTGTGCTGGACGTGGACGACGATGTCGACGTAGTCGAGCAGGATCCAGCGGGCGTCGCGGTCGCCCTCACGGCGCACCGGCTTGGCGCCGAGCTCCTTGAGCAGCCGCTCCTCGATCTCGTCGACGATCGACTTGACCTGGCGGTCGTTGGGCGCCGAGGCGAGCAGGAAGGCGTCGGTGATCGACAGCACGTCGCTGACGTCGTACGCGATGATGTCGTGCGCGAGCCGGTCGGCCGCCGCCTGGGCGGCGGTGGTGATGAGCTCGATGGAGCGGTCCGTGGCGGTCACTGGCCATGCTTTCGGGTTGGCGGGCAGATCCCTACAAGGGTCTCATGTACCGCCGACGCGACCCGCGCGGAATATCGGCCACGGGCGGCGGCCCCGCGGGGGCACGGCCCGAGGGCGTGCCCCCGGGCCCGGTCAGGACGGCTCGTAGTCCTTGCCCAGGGTCACCACGACGTCGGCGTTCACCGTGTTCTCGCCCTTCTTGACCACCGTCTCGGGCAGTCCCAGCGTCTTGGCCACCTCGACGGCCTTCTCGCGCTGCGCGTCGTCCTGGTACGTGATCTGCGTGGCCGAGCGGGTCGCGGCGGCCTTGCCGCCCTCGACGAACGTGTAGCCGCCGTTGATCAGCGCGGCCTTGGCCGCCGTCTGAGCCTTCTCGTCGCCGGTGGCGTCCCGCAGGCCGACGCGCGGGGCGGTGCCCGCCTGGGCGGCCGTGAAGCTGCCGCCGAGCACCTCCTTGACCACGTTCTTGTTGGCGTCGTCGGTGAGGGTGCCGTCCGGCTTCACGCCGAGCACGTCGGTGCGGTACGCGGAGGGGCCCTCCTTGGCGTGTTCGCCCAGCTTGGACAGCATGGCGCCGAGGGTCTGGGCGTTCAGGGAGGGGTCGAGGATCTGGCCCATGCTCTCGACCGTGAGCGTCGCCGACTTCGGATCGCCGGGGATCTTGCGGAGGGTGCCGTACAGCACCTTGCCGAGCCGCTCCAGTTGCTCGGCCTCCGGCTCGTTCTGCGCGCGGTGGGTGGCGTACGCGACGGCCATGGCACCGCTGAGGTGCTGCTTCGTGCCCTGGGCGACGGCGGGGGCCTTCACGGCGTCGTCGGCCGGGACAGCAGTGTCGGTGTCGACCTCGATGCCGCCGACCAGCTCGACCAGGTTCTCCAGGAACGGGGTGTCCAGGCGCCAGGTGCCGCCGATGCGGGTGCCGAGCACCGAGTCGAGGGACTCGCGCACGCCGAGACCGCCCTCCTCGACGGTCTTGCCGAGCGGGATGCCCGTGCCGTCGTCCCTGGGGACGCCGAGGGCGTTGGGCAGCAGGACCGTGGCGCCCTTCTGCGTCGTCACGTTGTCGACGAGCAGGGCGGTGGAGGTGCCGCCCTTCTTGGTGTTGTGGACGTGCACGACGATCATGTCGCGCTCCTGCGGCCCGGCGACGGCCGCGCCGCCCTCCTTGCGGCCGGGGCCGTCGAGGAAGGGCAGCTTGCCCGCGTACCAGAGGTAGCCGGCGCCACCGAGGACGAACAGGGCGAGGACGACGATCAGGGCGACCACCCGGTTGCGGCCGCGGCGACGGGCCTCCTCGCGGCGCTCGGTGCGGCTCTCGGTGAACTTGAGCCAGTCGATGACGTCCTCGGACTCCTCGTCCGGCTGGTCGATGAAGGCGAACTGCTCGGTGCGGTAGTCGGGGCCGCTGTCCGCGCTGTCGGCGCTGTCGGCCCGGCGCGGCTCGGGGATCTGCGGGGTCCGGGGCTGTTGCGGGGCGGCCGCGGGGGCGGCGGGCTCCCGATGGACCTGCTGGGGGATCCACTGCTGGGCCTGGAGGGTCGGCTGCGCCTGAGCCTGCGGTGCCTGAGCCTGCGGGGCCTGGCCGGGCTCATAGCCGCCGTACCCGCCGTAGCCGCCGTCCTGGGGGGCGGCCTGCGGCTGCTGCTCGTAGTACTGCTGCTGCCCGCCGTGGGACGCGCCGCCGTAGTCGTAGCCGTAGTCGTAGGGCCGGCCGTACGCGTCGTACTGCGGGGCCTGCGGTGCGGCGGGCGGTTCGGGCGCCCGGCCGTACACGGGCCGCCCGTACCCGTCGTAGCCGATGAGCTGTTGCTCCTGGGAGGCGTACGGGTCGTACGGCTGCTGTCGATCGTTCACCGCGGGCCCCTATCTGTTCCGGAAGCTCAGGCTCCCCGATACAGCTCACGCTTGTCGATGTAGCGCACCACACCGTCGGGCACCAGATACCAGACCGGGTCCCCCTGGGCCACCCGGGTACGGCAGTCCGTGGACGAGATCGCCAGCGCGGGCACCTCGACGAGGGAGACCCCGCCCTCCGGCAGTCCGTCGTCGGTGAGCACGTGGCCCGGCCGGGTGACCCCGATGAAGTGGGCGAGGGAGAAGAGTTCGTCGGCGTTCCGCCAGGTCAGGATCTGCGCGAGGGCGTCGGCACCGGTGATGAAGAACAGGTCCGCGTCCGGGTTGAGCGCGCTGAGGTCCCGCAGGGTGTCGATCGTGTACGTCGGCCCGCCGCGGTCGATGTCGATGCGACTCACCGAGAACTGCGGGTTCGAAGCCGTTGCGATGACCGTCATCAGATAGCGGTCCTCGGCGGGGGACACGGCCCGCTGCGACTTCTGCCACGGCTGGCCGGTCGGTACGAACACCACCTCGTCGAGGTGGAAAAGGGCGGCCACCTCGCTGGCGGCCACCAGGTGTCCGTGATGGATCGGGTCGAACGTCCCGCCCATCACGCCGAGCCGGCGCTTGACCGGACCGGTAGGCATTTCCTGCTCTCCCATGAGCGCAGAGCCTACTGGCCCGGCGGAGCGGTGCGGGCTCGCATTCGAGCGCGTGCGCGAGCGCGGGCGCGGGCGCGGCTCAGCGGTCGCGGTTCAGGCGCGTCGTCACCCAGAGCATCAGCAGCAGGATGAGGAGCGCGCCGCCGCCGGTGACGTACGGGTTCAGGCTTTCGTGGTTGCCGCCGTGCTGCTCGGCCCCCTCCGAGGCGAGGAGAACCAGGGAGTGGGCGGTGGACGTGAGGCTCATCAGGCAGATACCTATCGAGTCGGGGAGCGGGCGGAGACTTCGCTCACATCGTATGCGGGGGCCTGGGGCACGCTCGCGCCGACTCAGGCGTTGGAGAGGATAGACGCAAGTGAAGAGCTGGCCGATCAAGGGGGAGGCGTCATGAGCGGGACGGTTTTCGAGAAGGTACCGGCGCGGGACCGCAGGAGGTTCCCCGGAATCTCCTCGCGGGCGTACGAACACCCGGCGGACCGGTCCGCACTGGTGGCGCTGCGCAAGCTGAGCGGGTTCGACACGGTGTTCAAGGCCCTGAGCGGCCTGCTGCCGGAGCGCAGCCTGCGGCTGCTGTTCCTGTCGGAGTCGGTGCGGGTGGGCGAGACGCAGTTCCCGCACCTGTACGAGATGCTGCGCGACGCGTGCTACATCCTGGACCTGGAGAAGGTCCCGCAGATGTACGTGCAGCAGGACCCGAAGCCGAATGCGATGTGCATCGGGCTGGACGAGCCGATCATCGTGGTGACCACGGCCCTGGTGGAGCTGCTGGACGAGGAGGAGATGCGGGCGGTCGTGGGCCACGAGGTGGGCCACGCGCTGTCGGGCCACGCCGTGTACCGCACGGTGCTGCTGTTCCTGACGAACCTGGCACTGAAGGTGGCGTGGATCCCGCTGGGCAACGTGGCGATCACGGCGATCGTGACCGCGCTGCGGGAGTGGTTCCGCAAGTCGGAGCTGTCGGCGGACCGGGCGGGCCTGTTGGTCGGCCAGGACGTGCACGCCTCGATGCGCGGGCTGATGAAGATCGCGGGCGGTAACCACCTGCACGAGATGAACGTGGACTCCTTCCTGGCCCAGGCCGAGGAGTACGAAGAGAGCGGCGACCTGCGGGACTCCGTGTTGAAGATCCTCAACATGCTGCCGCGGACGCACCCCTTCACCACCGTCCGGGCGGCCGAGCTGAAGAAGTGGTCGGAGAGCCGGGACTTCCAGCGGATCATGGACGGCCACTACCCGCGGCGGGAGGAGGACAAGGACGCCTCGGTCACGGACTCCTTCCGGCAGTCGGCCGCGCACTACGCGGACTCGGTGCGCACCAGCAAGGATCCCCTGTTCAAGCTGGTGGGCGACATCGCCGGCGGGACGGCCGACCTGGGCGGGCGGCTGCGCGACAGGTTCACCGGGGCGAACGGCTCCGGCGCCGGGGGGCAGGACGGGGGCACTACCCCCCGGGACTGACGGGGGCCGTCGCCGTCGCCGCCGGGGCCAGGACGCCGCAGAGGCCGGTGCTGCGCCGCGGATGGCCGCTGGCGTACGGGTCGCTGGCGGCGGGGCCGACCGTGGTCGGCCCGGCTCCGGCCGGCAGCGGGCGGAAGCCCTCGGCGGGCTCGGTGGAGCAGGACTGGGGTCCGGCCATGACGTAGGCCGAGACCAGTTCCGTCCGCCGGGTCGCGAGGTCCTCGCGGTCGAAGCGCAGCCGCAGTTCGCGGCGGACGGTGAAGAGCGAGGCCCCGTCGGCGGCGGCCGGTTCGCCGGTGGCGGGCCGTACGGCGTACACGAAGGTGTGGTCGGTGGTCACCTCCAGCACCTCCGGGGAGAGCTCTTCGAAGGCGAGGCTTCCGCTCACCCGGACGCGGGAGTCGGCGACGACGGCCGTGGCGGGGTCGAAGCGGACCAGCCAGCCGGTGGCCGCGTGCCGCCCGTCGCCGGAGGGCGAGGTCATGCTGCGGTCGAACTGGTCCAGCTGGTCGGGGTCGACGAGTACGCGTACCGGCCGGGTGGCGGTGCCGGCCAGCACGTCCGGGTCGAGGGAGGACTGCACCAGGTAGTCCTTGGCGATGGACAGGGCCGTGACGACCTGCCCGTCGGTGAAGTGCCGGGTGCGGCGCACGGCGGGCATGGTGATCCCGGCTGCCCCGACGCGGTAGTCGGCCGCCGGGCTCTTCGCGAACAGGTCCACGGGCCGTCCGCCGGGCACCGCAACGGTGGGGGCCAGCGGGACGACCGTGCTGGTCAGCGACTCGGTCCTGGTGTCGGGCACGGGGGCGGCGGGATCGCGCAGGCCCAGATAGACGGCTGAGGCGAAGGCGAGGGCGATGAGCAGCACGAGCAGCAGCCCCTGCCGGGCGCTCCGGCTCGGGGCGCCGTTCCCGGGACGGGCGGAGCCGCCGCCGGACCACAGGGAGCGGCTGCGTACGGCGCGGGCGTGCTCGCCCATCCGCTCCTGGGCGGAGAACTCTTGGAGGCGGGCCGCCCGGACGAAGTCGTCGTCGAACACCACGGACCGGTACTCGTACTCGTAGTCGTCCCGCCGGAACTCCCGCCGGAACTCCTCGTCGCCCCCGCCGATGCCGTCGGGGGTGCCGTCGGGTGGATCTGCTGGCACGGCCATTGCTTCTCCCGCTGTTCCCGCTTCAGAGAAGCCCCCGGCTCCGGTGAACTTCGGGAGTGGGGTCGTACCTTCAGGGTTGGCGGCCGGCGGGGTCCATAAACGCCCCGACGCCGCTGACTTCCTTCAGCGGGGTGCTTGCGGGTGCGGGAGCGGGCTCGGACTCGCCCGAGGCGCTGCGGTAGACGGCGCTGAAGGCGAGGGCGACCATGCCGAGGCCCATCACGACGGCGAGTACCCAGGCGACCGGCCGCAGCCACGGCGAGCGGCCGCGGTAGGGGCGGAGGCTGCCGCCGTAGGCCCCGTACGGTGCGTCGGGGTGGCCTGGGCCGTAGCCGTACTCCCAGGCGGGGTCGTCCGGGCCGGCGGGGCGGCCGTAGCCGTAGCCGTCGGGGTCCTCGTCGGAGGTCCAGCCGCCGGGCAGGGCGCGGGTGGCCTCGGCCTCGGCGCGGGCCCGGTGGTCGGCGGCGCGCTGGCGTTCCAGCGCGCTGGGTTCATGGATTTCGGCCCTCCGGACGAAGTCCTCGTCGAACACCACGGAGGCGAAGTCGAAATCCGCGCCTCCGCGGTCGTCGTCGGGCTCCCCGTTGTCCGGGTACTTGCCCCCCACGTCGTCCGGCACGGGACCAGCGTAGACCTGGGGGGCTGCTTTGGGCAGGCTGTCCGCCGAAATCCGGCCACACGGAGTTCAGCAGGCGGCTACCGGACGTGACCGTCGCCGGTGACGATGTACTTGGTGGAGGTGAGCTCGGGGAGGCCCATCGGGCCGCGGGCGTGCAGCTTCTGGGTGGAGATCCCGATTTCGGCGCCGAATCCGAACTGGCCACCGTCCGTGAACCGGGTCGATGCATTCACGGCGACGGTGGTCGAGTCGACCAGCTGGGTGAACCGGCGGGCGGCGGCCTGCGAGGTGGTGACGATCGCCTCGGTGTGGCCGGAGGTCCAGCGGCGGATGTGGGCGACGGCGGCGTCGAGGGAGTCCACGACGGCGGCGGCGATGTCGTAGGAGAGGTACTCGGCCTCCCAGTCCTCGTCGGTGGCACGCAGCGCGGTCACCTTGGAGTCGCGGGCGGCTTCGAGGACGCGGTCGTCGCCGTGGACGGTGACGCCGGCCTCGGCGAGCGCGTCGAGGGCGAGCGGCAGGAAGGCGTCCGCGATGTCGCGGTGGACGAGGAGCGTCTCGGCGGCGTTGCAGACGGAGGGCCGCTGGGCCTTGGAGTTGACCAGGATGTCCACGGCCACGGCGAGGTCGGCCTGCGCGTCGACGTAGACGTGGCAGTTGCCGGTACCGGTCTCGATGACCGGGACGGTGGACTCCTCGACCACGGTCTTGATGAGGGAGGCGCCGCCGCGCGGGATCAGGACGTCGACGAGGCCGCGGGCGCGCATCAGCTCGCGGACGGAGTCGCGGGACTCGCCGGGGACGAGCTGGATCGCGTCGGCGGGCAAGCCGGTGCTCTCCACGGCGTCGCGGAGGATCCCGACGAGGGCGGTGTTGGAGGCGTACGCCGAGGAGCTGCCGCGCAGCAGGACCGCGTTGCCGGACTTCAGGCAGAGGGCGGCAGCGTCGACGGTGACGTTGGGACGGGCCTCGTAGATGATGCCGACGACGCCGAGCGGGACGCGGACCTGGCGCAGGTCGATGCCGTTGGGGAGGGTCGAGCCTCGGACGACCTCGCCGACGGGGTCGGGGAGGGCGGCGACGTCGCGCACGTCGGAGGCGATGGCGCGGACCCGCTCCGGGGTGAGGGTGAGGCGGTCGATGACCGTCTCGCTGGTGCCGGCGGCGCGGGCCTTGTCGGTGTCTACGGCGTTGGCGGCGACGATCTCGTCCGTACGGGCCTCCAGCGCGTCGGCGATGGCCAGGAGCGCGGTGTCCTTGGCGGACCGCGGGAGGGGGGCGAGGTCCGCGGCGGCGGTGCGGGCGCGGTGCGCGGTGGCGAGGACGGGGGAGGTCGTGGCATCGAGCGAGGTCATGCCGCCAGGGTAATCCCCGCCCCTCCCGCTCCCCCGCCCCTTTCCACCCCCCGAGACGGTTCGGCTGACGCCCGCCGGGGTCCTGGCCGGTCGCCCCGGCGGGGAGGGCTCGCCCGTCGCCCGGAGCCACCTTGCGGCCGCCGCCCCCGCCGTCGGCGGGCCGGGTCCCGGCCGCGCGGCCGGCACCGCACACCTGGCCCCGGGCGACCCGGCCGCCCCGGGCCTCGGGCTGCCCCGGACGGCGGGGCCGCCACGCGCCGGCGAAAGGCCGGACCGGCCCCGACCAGGGCGGGGTCGAGGCCGGGGCCGGGGGCCCGACCGGGCCGGGGTCGAGGCCGGGGCCGGGGGCCCGACCGGGGCGGGGTCGAGGCCGGGGCCGGGGGCCCGACCGGGCCGAGGTCGAGGCCGGGGCCGGGGGCCCGACCGGGCCGAGGTCGAGGCCGGGGCCGGGGGCCCGACCGGGCCGAGGTCGAGGCCGGGGCCGGGGCCCGACCGGGGCCGGGGCCCGACCGGGGCCGGGGCCGGGGGCCCGAAGCCATGGTCGACTGCCGGCGGCCAGGACCGGGCCCGGGCCGCTGCGCGGAGCTTCTCCCCGCCCCGCCCTTTCACCGTTTCCCGGGCTCCGCCCGGACCCGCGGCACTGGGCTCCGCCCCTGAGCCCGGTGGGCCCGCCTCGGAAGGAAGGTAGGGGCCGGGCGTCGCGAGGCCGGGCTCCGACAGGGCCGAGGCCCGGGCTCGACGCGGTCCAGGAACACGGGGTTCTGCTCCCGGGGCGCGCAGCGCGGGAGTCCGCCACCGAGGCACACCCGGGAGCGGAGCCCGGGCGCACCGGGCCCGGCTCCGGCCTTGTGCGCTGCGCCCCGACCGCGAAGGAGTCGGCTCACGCCGTCAGCCGCGCGGCGCCGGGCCGTCCGGCGCGCCCCGGCGTCGGCTTCGGCCGTGCGCCCGAGCGGCCCCTGGCGGTTGCGGAGGCGCAGGTGGCGGCCTACCAGGCCGGCCGGCCGTGTGGCGGCCGTGTGCGGGCCCGCGCCGGCCGACTGCTCCGGGGTCCGGGCGGAGCCCGGGAAACGGCGAAAGGGCGGGGCGGGGAGATGCACCGCGCAGCGGACCCGTGCTCCGGCCCCGCAGCCGAAGCACCGCGCCCGGCCCGACCGCACCCCGCACCGAGTCCGGGCGCGCGGGCGCCGGCCCCTCGCCCTACCGGGGCCGACGCTTGCCCGACCCAAGGCACGGCTGAAAAACCGAGACCAGACCCGGAAACCGAAGCCAGGCCCAGGAACCGAAGCCGCGCCCGGGACCAAAACCGGGCCCGGAAACCGAGCCGGGCCCAGAAACCGAGGCCGGGGACCGCGCCCGGGACCAAAACCAGGCCCGGAAACCGAGCCGGCCCCGGGAACCGAGGCCGGGACCGGAAACCGAGGCCGGGACCGGAAACCGAGGCCGGGGACCGGGACGGGGGCCAGGGCCGGGAACCGCGGCCGGGGCCGCGCCTGGCTGGTCGGGGGCGGGCGGCCGGGGCCGGGGCGCCGGGTCAGTACGGGTGGACGCCTACCGGGTGGGCCGGTGGTGGTCCGTAGCCTTCTGCGACGCGGAGGTGGTACGTCGCGCGGTCGATGACCTCCAGCCCGACGATCTCCCACGGCGGGAGCTGCGCCGAGGAGCGGTGCTCACCCCACAGGCGGAGCGCAACGGCAGCCGCGTCGTGGAGGTCGCGCGCCTCCTCCCAGTACCGGATCTCGGCGTGGTCATCGGCGTATCTGCTGGTCAGTAGGAAGGGATGGTCGTGGGCCAGCTGCTCCAGCCCGCGCCGCACCTCCGACAGCGGCGCCGGCTTGCCGGAGACGCTCAGGGTGACGTGCCAGAGGCGGGAGGGTTCGTCGCGTTCGTCCCCGCCGCCGTTGATGCTGGTCAGCGCTCGTCTCACCAGCCGCCTCCTGTCTGCACCGCTTCTTGCCGCCGGCGTGTCCGCCCCTCACAGTTGACCAGTCCCGGGCCCGCCGCGCGGCGGTTTTGCCGAACCTCAGCCCTGGAGCAGGACCAGATCGTCCCGGTGGACGACCTCGCGTTCGTACTCGGGTCCGAGCTCGCGGGCCAGCTCGCGCGTGGAGCGGCCGAGGAGCTGCGGGAGTTCCTTCGCGTCGAAGTTGACCAGGCCCCGGGCCACGGGGCGGCCGTCGGGCGCCCGCAGTTCGACCGGGTCCCCGGCGACGAACTCGCCCTCGACGGCGGCGATCCCGGCGGGCAGCAGGGAGCTGCCGCGCTCGGTGACCGCGGCCACGGCGCCCGCGTCGAGGACGAGGTGCCCCTGCGGGGTCGACGCGTGCTGGAGCCACAGCAGCCGGTCCGCGGAGCGGCGGCCGGTGGCGTGGAAGAAGGTGCCGGTGGTGCGCCCGGCGAGGGCGTCGGCGGCCTGGCTCGCCGAGGTGAGGACGACCGGGATGCCGGCCGCGGCGGCGATCCGCGCCGCCTCGACCTTGGTGACCATGCCGCCGGTACCGACACCGGCCTTGCCCGCGCTGCCGATCGAGACGTGCGCGATGTCGGCCGGGCCGCGCACCTCGTCGATGCGGGTGGTGCCGGGGAGCGAGGGGTCGCCGTCGTACAGGCCGTCCACGTCGGAGAGGAGGACGAGCAGGTCCGCCCGGACGAGGTGGGCGACGAGGGCCGCGAGACGGTCGTTGTCGCCGAAGCGGATCTCGTCCGTGGCAACGGTGTCGTTCTCGTTGACGACGGGCAGGGCCCCCATGGCCAGCAGCTGGTCGAGGGTCCGGTAGGCGTTGCGGTAGTGGGCGCGCCGGCTGGTGTCGTCGGTGGTCAGCAGGACCTGGCCGACGCGGACCGCGTACCGGGCGAAGGAGGCGGTGTAGCGGGCGACGAGCAGGCCCTGTCCGACGCTGGCGGCGGCCTGCTGGCGGGCCAGGTCGGTGGGGCGTCGGCGCAGGCCGAGCGGGGAGAGGCCGGCGGCGATGGCGCCGCTGGAGACGAGGACGATCTCCTTCTCGCCGCCGCTGCGCGCCTTGGCCAGTACGTCGACCAGGGCGTCCACCCGGTCCGCGTCGAGCCCGCCGGCCGCGGTGGTCAGGGACGAGGAGCCGACCTTGACCACGATCCTGCGGGCGTCCACGACACCTTGCCTAGCCGCTGACACGTCTGTCCCCTTGCCCCTTGCCGTGCTGGCACGCCTTGTACGTCTGCCACCTCAATCTACGGGGTGGGCGTGGATGGCCGCGCACCGGTTTCAGACCCTGGACGACCCGGAGGAGCTCGGCTTCTCGGACGTCCGCTCGGGCGCGGGGGCTTCCCCGGTCCGGTTCCGGCCGCCCGGGACGAGGATCTTGCGGGAGAGCAGGAAGGTGAAGGGGATGGCGACGACGGCGGCGACGAGCGGCGCGATCCGGGTGTCCATGCCGGCCCAGGTGACGAGGGCGTACAGGCCGACGGACTGGATGACGTAGTTGGTGACGTTCGTCAGCGGGAAGAGGAGGAACTTCTTCCAGGTCGGCCGGGTCCGGTAGGTGAAGTAGGTGTTCATGAAGAACGAGCCGACCATCGCCAACAGGAAGGCGAGGGTGTAGGCGAGGAAGTACGGCATCCACGGGTGCAGGAGCAGGTAGATGCCGAAGAAGGTGCCGGTGTTGACGGCCCCGACGAGGCCGAAGCGGAAGATCTGGCCGAGCTGCTCCTTCATGGCTTCAGCGGGCCTCGTTCTCGGCCGGGACGGTGGCCCGGGACCCCGACAGGCCGCCTCGCTCGCGCTCGCCCGGCGCCGCGGGCCCGGCGGGCTCCGCGCGGACCGCGGCGGGCCGGGCCTGCGGGTCGGCGCCGTGCGCCTCCTTGACGAGGAAGTGCGGGCGGCGCTTGGTCTCGTAGTAGATGCGCCCGATGTATTCGCCGATCAACCCCAGCATGATCATTTGGACACCGCCGATGCCGACGATGATCGCCACGAGGGTGACGTAGCCGGGGACGTCGACCCCCTTGGTCATGGCCATGACCGCGATCCACACCGCGTACAGGGCGGTCAGCGCGACCAGCGAGACACCCGCCCAGATTCCGACGCGCAGCGGGCGGTTGTTGAAGGAGATCAGCCCGTCCATGGCGTAGTTCAGCAGCGAGCCGAACTTCCATTTGGTCTCGCCGGCCTCGCGCTGGGCGTTGCGGTAGTCGAAGTGGACGGTGTCGAAGCCGATCCAGGAGAAGAGGCCCTTGGAGAACCGGTTGTACTCCGGCAGCGACAGCAGCGCGTCCACCGCCGGCCGCGACAGCAGCCGGAAGTCGCCCACGCCGTCGGTGAGCTCGACGTCGACCCACCGGTTGACCCCGCGGTAGTACAGGCGGCTGAGCGCGGAGCGGACCTTCTTGTCGCCCTCGCGGGTGCGGCGGGCGATGATCTGGTCGTGGCCCTGCCGGTAGTAGTCGAGCATGGTCGCGATCAGCTCCGGCGGGTGCTGGAGGTCGGCATCCATGATCACGACGGCGTCGCCGGTGGCCTCGCGCAGGCCGGCGAGCATGCCGGCCTCCTTGCCGAAGTTGCGGCTGAAGGAGACGTACCGGGTGTGGTCCCCGTGCTCGGCGGCGATCTTGCGTAGCTTTTCGAGGGTGCCGTCGCGGCTGCCGTCGTCGACGTAACAGACCTCGTACGCGACGGGCAGGGCGTCCAGGACCCTGCGGATCTCCGCATCGAAGCTGTCGATCACGGCTTCTTCGTTGTAGCAGGGGACAACTACGGACAGCTTCGTCATGAACACTTCCTGCGGAGTCCGAACGGGTGATTGTCGGCGACCGGACCCGCCACTCACCTCTTCCTCAGAAGTATGCACGCCGGGGCTGGCAGGCCGGATCCGAGCGCCGCACACGGTAGCTTTGACGGGTTAAGCGGAATGGAACGAAGGGATCGAGGTGCACGTGCCTGACGTCTCCGTGGTCGTCATCGTCTACAACGACGCAGAGCGCCTGCCGACAGCCGTCCGGTCGGTTCTGGACCAGACCCTGCACGGGGTCGAAGTCGTGATCGTGGACGACTGCAGCCAGGACCGGTCGTTCGCGGTCGCCCAGGAGCTCGAAGCGGCGCACCCCGGACGGGTGCGTGCCTTGCGGCTGCCCGAGAACAGCGGCGGCTGCGGAGCCCCCCGCAACCACGGCATCCAGCAGGCGACCGGCACGTACGTGATGTTCCTGGACAGCGACGACGTGCTGGAACGAAACGCCTGCCGGAACATGCTGGACGCCGCCGAGCGGACCGGCTCCGACCTGGTCTCCGGCATGTGCGTGCGCGTACACCTCGACAACCGCTGGGGCAAGACCACCGAGTGGTACCCGTGGATCTACTCGCGCACCCGCACCCTGGAGTCGATCACCGAGGACCCCGACCTCCTGGTGTACGACACCCTCTCCACGAACAAGTGCTACCGCCGCGCGTTCCTGCTGGAGCAGGGCCTGGAGTTCCCGGTCGGCATCCACTACGAGGACCTCCTCTTCTCCGCGCAGGCGTACGTCGCCGCCCGCCGCATCACGCTGATCCCCAACCACGTCTACTACTGGAACGTGGTCGAGAAGGCCGCGACCAAGTCGATCAGCAACCGCCGCCACGAGATCGCGAACTTCGTCCACCGGATGGAGATCCACCGCCGCGTCGACGAACTGTTGGCCGCCAAGGGCTTCACCGAGATCAAGACGGCCAAGGACGCCAAGTTCCTCAAGCACGACCTGGTGCTCCACCTGCGCGACCTGCCGCTGCTCGGCGACACGTACCGCCAGGAGTTCGCCCGTCTGGCCAACGGCTACCTGGCCGGCATCGACCCGGCCGCCTACGACAACGTCACGCACCTCCAGGCGATCTGCGCCTACCTCCTGGGCAAGGAGGACTGGGACAACCTGCTCCCGGCCGCCGACGCCATGACCAACAAGGGCCGCCTGACCTCGCCGCTCGCCGAGCGCGACGGGCGCGTCTACTGGTGCGCCGCGCACATCGACGACCCCGCCGACGCCGAGGCCCGCCGGATACTGGACGTCACGGAGCAGGGCTTCCACACCACCCCGCTCTCCTCCCTCGTCCTCGGCAACCGCCTCACCTCGTACGAGGACGACGGCCGCGGCAGCGTCACCCTGGCCGGCTCCGTCGTGAACCCGCTGGGCCGGATCGCACCGGAAGCGGAACTCAAGGCCAGCCTGGAGTTCCGGGCCCGCCGCCAGGTCGGCGTACGCTCCTTCAGCTTCCCGGTGGAATCCGTTCGGCACGCCGGTGACACGATCGAGTGGCGGGCCACCGCCGACATCGGCAGCACCGTGCGCCCCCTCGGCATCATCGACGCCGTTTGGGACGTCCGGCTGAAGCTGACCGCCGGCGGCACCCGCCTCACCACCCGCGTCTCGGTCGGCGGCGTCGACCTGGAGTCGGCGGCGCGGCTGCGCGTGCGCCCGCGGCTGACCCGGCTGGTCTCCGACCGCTTCGAGCCCGAGGTGACCAAGAAGGGCAACCTCTCCTACGTCCTGACCGCGCAGGGCCCCGCCGCCGTCCGCACCCAGGCCCTGATCAGCGGCGCCATGCACGGCAGAACCGCCGGCGTGGTCAAGAAGACCCTGCGCCGGGCCCTGCGCGCCCGCCGGAACCTCGGCTCGGGCGAGCAGAAGGTGAAGGTCTACCACGAGGTCTTCTCGAAGCTGCCGATCAAGAAGGGCACGGTCGTCTTCGAGAGCCACATGGGCAAGCAGTACAGCGACAGCCCGAAGGCGATCTACGAGGAGATGGTCCGCCAGGGCGTCGCCTTCGAGGCGGTCTGGTCGTACGCGGGTGCCAAGCCCACCGGCTTCCCCAAGGAGGCCACCCTGGTCAAGCGCTGGAGCTGGCCCTACCTGCGGGCCCTGGCCCAGGCCGAGTTCTGGATCGACAACCAGGGCTTCCCGCTGGCGCTCACCAAGCGCCCGGGCACGACGTACATCCAGACCTGGCACGGCTCCGCCCTCAAGCGGATGGGCTTCCACGAGCCCCGCACGAAGGCCCAGGGACGCGCCGCACAGGACCGCTTCCAAGCCGCCGTCAACCGCTTCGACCACTTCCTGGTCCGCTCCGAGCACGACGTGCGCACCCTGGCCAAGGGCTTTCGGCTGCGCGACGAGGTGCTGCTGCGCACCGGCTACCCGCGCAACGACGCCCTCGTCGAGGCGCACCGCGCCGAGACCCAGAGCGGGGAGCGGGTCCGTGGACCGCTCGCAGCGGAACTGGGCATCGACCCCGGGCGGAAGGTCCTGCTGTACGCCCCCACGTTCCGGGCGAACGCGGACGGCGCCGTGGAGGGCTTCGAGTTCCCCTTCGACGTGGAGGAGTTCGCCGACCGGCTCGGCGACCGCTTCACGCTGCTGGTGCGCACCCACTACCTCAACAGCGTCTCCTTGCCGCCGTCCGTCGCGGGCCGGGTCATCGACGTGTCCGGGCACCACGACATCACCCCGCTGCTGGCGCTCGCCGACGGGCTGATCACCGACTACTCGTCCGTGATGTTCGACTACGCGGTCCTGGACCGGCCGATGCTGTTCTTCGCGTACGACTACGACAGCTACGCGGGCGACATCCGCGGCACGTACTTCGACCTGAAGGAGAAGGCCCCGGGCCCGGTCGTGGCCACGGCCGACGAACTCTTCCAGGCCATCGCCGCCTTCGACGAGGCGGACGCCAAGTACGCGGAGGCGCGCCAGCGCTTCCTCACCGAGTTCGGCGAGTACGACCGCGGGGACGCGGCCCGCCAGATCGTCGAGAAGTTCTTCACCAGGAGCGGCAAGTGAGCCAGCAGACCGCCGAGGCAGCCGGGACCGCAGCGGCCACCGAAAAGGCCGGCGGCCGTGACGTCTTCATCGTCTCCAACAGCGTCGACGAGCTCGGCGGCGTGACCACCTGGTCGCACCAGATGGCCCGGCTCTTCACCGACCGCGGCCACCGCGTGCACCTCGTCGGCATCGCACCGGTCGCCGAGGAGATCCGGCAGAAGCTGCCGCAGGACCTGCCGTACGCGATGACCACCCTGTACGACACCCACCCGCCCAAGGCTCGCCGCCTGCGCGGCATCAAGGGGCGCCTCAACGCCCCCGAGCGGCGCCGCCAGGCCGCTCGGCGGGCCCTGATGCGGGCCAAGGCGGAGGAGCTCAGCGCCCTGCTGCGCACGGCCCGCCCCGGCGGCGTCGTCATCGTCACCCAGGTCTGGGCGATGGAGTGGGTCGCGCTCGCCGACACCAAGGGGCTCACCGTCATCGGCATGAGCCACGAGTCCTACGAGGCCAGCCAGAAGTCCACCCGCGGGGACCGGGTCCGCCGCCACTACCGCGAGGTCGACCGGCTGCTGGTGCTGACCCCGGAGGACGCGGACCTGTGGATCCGCTCCGGCATGGAGAACGTCTCCAGCATGCCGAACCCGCTGCCGTTCATGCCGGACTCCCCCGCCCCGCGCGAGGGGAAGGTCGTGGCGAGCGTCGGCCGCCTCGCGTTCGAGAAGGGCGTGGACCTGCTGCTCGACGCCTGGGCGGAGGCCGCCCCGCAGCACCCCGACTGGGTCCTGAGGATCTACGGGGCGGGCGTGGAGGAGCCCACGCTGCGGGCCCACTGCACCGCGCTCGGGATCGACGACTCGGTGGAGTGGATGGGCAGCACGGACGACGTGCTGGGCGCGCTGCGCGGGGCATCGGTCTTCGCGCAGGCCTCCCGGGCCGAAGGCTTCCCGATCACCCTGCTGGAGGCGATGGCGGCGGGCGTGCCGGTCGCCGCGTTCGACTGCGCGCCGGGCGTCCGCGAGATCGTCTCGCACGGCGAAGACGGACTGCTGGCCCGGCTGGGCAACACCATGGAGCTGGCCGGGCACCTGCGCGTGCTCATGGCGGACCGGGAGCTGCGCGACCGGCTCGGCGACCGGGCGTTCCGGTCCGTGCAGCGGTTCTCCGGCGCCGAGATCACCGACCGGTGGGAGGAGCTGTTCGCGTTCCTGGAACGCTGACGGCCCCGGCCGGACGCCGGACGGTACGGACGATTCCGCCCGCCCCCATAGCGTAGGGGGGCGGGGGGCTTGGGGCGTACGGCGGAAGATCCTGCGGCGACTAGCGCTCCGAGTGGTGCAGGGCGCCCTTGCGGTTGGCCTCCCAGCCCGCCCACGCCGAGGTGATCATCTCGCGGACGTCGTGCTTGGCCTTCCAGCCCAGCTCCGCGCGGATCCTGTCGGCCGAGGCCACGACCTTCGCCGGGTCGCCGGGACGGCGCGGCACGACCACCGGCTCGTGGTCGTGTCCGGTGCCCTCGTTCAGCAGCCGGGCCATCTCCCGGACGGAGACGCCCTCACCGCGGCCGATGTTGACCGTGAGGTCGCGGTAGTCCTCCGCGGCCGCCCACTCGGCGAGCTTGCGGGCCGCGGCCACGTGGGCCTCGGCCAGGTCCTCGACGTGGATGTAGTCGCGGATGCAGGTGCCGTCCGGGGTCGGGTAGTCGTCGCCGAAGATCCGGGCGCCCTCGCCGGCGTCGAACCGCTGGAAGACCATCGGGACCAGGTTGAAGACGCCCGTGTCCGCGAGCTCGGGGGTTGCCGCGCCCGCCACGTTGAAGTAGCGCAGGCAGGCCGTCGAAATGCCGTGCGCCCGGCCGGCCGCGCGGACCAGCCATTCGCCCGCCAGCTTGGTCTCGCCGTACGGGCTCAGCGGCGCGCACGGGGTCTCCTCGGTGACCAGGTCCACGTCGGGCATGCCGTACACGGAGGCGGAGGAGGAGAAGAGGAAGTTCCGGACGCCGGCGTCGGCCACCGCACCGAGCAGGACCTGCAGGCCCTCCACGTTCTCGTGGTAGTAGTACAGCGGCTTCTCGACGGACTCGCCGACCTGCTTCTTGCCCGCCAGGTGCACCACGCCCGTGATCTTGTGCTCGCGGATGGTCTCGTCGAGGACCAGCCGGTCCAGGACCGAGCCGATCACCAGCGGGACGCCCTCCGGGACACGGTCCTCGTTGCCCGTGGACAGGTCGTCGAGGACGACGACCCGCTCCCCCGCGAGCTGCATCGCGCGGACGACGTGCGAGCCGATGTAGCCGGCGCCACCGGTGATCAGAAAGGTCATGCGTTTCTCCCGAGTCCGTTTCCGTTGGTCTGGGCGGCGGTCCGGAGGCCGCCTGCCGTCTTCATCCCGCCGCGCGGCCTGCCCGGGCCCGGTGAAGACGGCTGCGTACGAGGCTCATCGCGCCCGCAGCGCCCGGCGCGAGCCGCAGTGCCAGGGACCCCCCGGCCGTGCGGAACGGCTGCGCCAGCAGAACACCGTACCTGCTGCTGAGCAGCGCCCTGCGGCGGAGCAGACCGTCGAGGGGGCGCGGGGAGGTGAGCAGGGAGCTCCCGTCGGCACAGTCCACGCCCACCTGCACGCTCCAGGCCTGCATGCCGCGCCGGCCCTGGCGGCGCCCGGCGGCGGCCACGGCCGTCAGGTGGAACGGCACCTCGCAGGTCCAGCCGTCGCCGTCCGCGGTGGGCCGCAGCTCCACCGGCCGGTCGAGCACCGGCTCGCCGCCCGCACGGGGCAGGAAGCTCAGCCGGGCGGTGCGCGGCCCGGCCTGCGCGAGGCGCCCGTACAAATCGTGCACCCGCAGCCGCAGGCCGCCGGAGCCGGCGGGTCCGGCGTCGACGGTGACGGGCAGGTCGGCGACCGGGAGCGCGTCCAGCCCGTCGAGGGGGACGGGCAGCTCCTCGCTCCACACGGGTCCGCCGTCGGGGCCGGTCGCGTACGGGGGCAGCAGTCGCGGCGGCTCCGCGGCGAACCGGGTGAGCCGGTCGACGTCGGCCGGCGGAGCGGGGGTGGCCCGCAGCAGGCGGACGATCCAGCGCGCATGGGCGCCGGCGGCCTCGACGGCAGCGTCCTCGAAGGTCTCCAGGTAGTCGCGGGTGAGGGTCCACCAGGCGGCCTGGTACTCGGGGTCGGTGCCGAGTTCGCGCAGGTACATGCGCAGGTCGTACTCCAGGAACTTCACCTGGCAGGCGCGGCCCAGCTCCGGGGAGGAGTCGGCGAGGATCCGGTGCGCCGTGCGGTGGGCCTCGACCCGGGAGCGCCAGTTGGAGACGTCCTTGCGGTCCAGGGAGATCGACACCTGGGCGGCGCTGCGGCGGACGTGCCAGACGTAGACGAGGTCGCCGATGACCGCGATGCGGGGCGCGGCGGCCAGGACGCGCGCGGTGAAGACGAAGTCCTCGTAGATGAACCGGCCGTCGGGGAACCGGATCGCGTGCTTCTCCAGGAACGACCGCTCGTACAGCTTGTTGACGCACAGGGTGTCGCGTACCAGCTCGGGCCGGCCGGCCGGCCGGTCGATGACGTCGCCCGGGGTGTAGAGCCCGGGCACCCACGGCGTGTCCTGGTGCTGCGGCAACTCGCGGCGCACGCAGGCGCCGACGGTGACGGGCGCCCGGTGCTCCTCGGCGGCCCGCAGGAGGGCCTCGGCCGCCCCGGCGGGCAGCACGTCGTCGCTGTCGAGGAACAGGACGTACGGGGAGGACGCCACCGCGATGCCGTCGTTGCGGGGGGTGCCGCACCCCCCGCTGTTCTCCGTGCGGTGCACGACCTTGAGGCGGGGGTGGACGGCGGCCAGCTCGTCGAGCACCCGGTCGGTGCCGTCGGACGAGGCGTCGTTGACGGCGATGACCTCGGCGACGACCGGGCCCTGGGCGAGTGCCGAGGTGACGGCCTCGCCCACGAGCTCGGCGTCGTTGTACGCGATCACGACGACGGAGACGCTGGGAGGAAGGGTGCTGCTCACCCGTGGATCCTAGGCGACCAGGGTAAACATCACCTCAATACCGGCGCCTCCGCCGACGGAACGACGGAAAGGCAGGTCAGAAGGGACGGAATTCGTCGTACTCCTGCTGCACGTGGTCCTTGCGGCGGGCGTCCTTCTCCTTGCGGCGCTGCGCGGCCGGACGCGGGGCCTCCATGCGGTGGTCCTCGCCACGGCGGCCCAGCATCTCGGCGCCGGCCATCATCGACGGCTCCCAGTCGAAGACGACCGCGTCCTCCTCGGAGCCGATGGCGACGCCGTCACCGGCGCGGGCGCCGACCTTCAGCAGCTCGTCCTCGACGCCCAGGCGGTTGAGGCGGTCGGCCAGGTAGCCGACGGCCTCGTCGTTGTTGAAGTCCGTCTGGCGGACCCAGCGTTCCGGCTTCTCGCCGCGCACCCGGTACACGCCCTCGGCCTCGTCGAAGGTGACGGTGAAGCCGGTCTCGTCGACCGCCTTCGGGCGGATGATGATGCGGGTCGCCTCCTGCTTCGGCTTGCGGGCGCGCGCCTTGGCGACGACCTCCGCGAGGAAGTAGGAGAGCTCCTTCAGGCCGGTGCGGGCGACCGCGGAGACCTCGAAGACCTTGTAGCCGCGGGCCTCCAGGTCGGGCCGGATCATGTCGGCCAGGTCCTGGCCGTCCGGGATGTCGACCTTGTTGAGGACGACGAGCCGCGGCCGGGTCTCCAGGCCGCCGCCGTACTGCTTGAGCTCCTCCTCGATGACGTCGAGGTCGGAGACGGGGTCGCGGTCGGACTCCAGGGTGGCGGTGTCCAGGACGTGCACGAGGACCGAGCAGCGCTCCACGTGCCGCAAGAACTCCAGGCCCAGCCCCTTGCCCTGGCTGGCGCCCGGGATGAGGCCGGGGACGTCGGCGATCGTGTACACGGTCGAGCCGGCGGTGACGACGCCCAGGTTCGGGACGAGCGTGGTGAAGGGGTAGTCCGCGATCTTCGGCTTGGCGGCGGAGAGCACCGAGATCAGCGAGGACTTGCCGGCGCTGGGGAAACCGACGAGCGCCACGTCGGCAACGGTCTTCAGCTCCAGCACGATGTCGCCGGTCGCGCCGGGGACGCCGAGGAGCGCGAAGCCGGGCGCCTTGCGGCGGGCGGAGGCGAGCGCCGCGTTGCCGAGGCCACCGCGGCCGCCCTCGGCGGCGACGTACGTGGTGCCCTGGCCCACGAGGTCGGCGAGGACGTTGCCCTGCTTGTCGAGGACGACGGTGCCGTCCGGGACCGGCAGGACCAGGTCCTGGCCGTCCTTGCCGGAGCGGTTGCCGCCCTCGCCGGGCTTGCCGTTGGTGGCCTTGCGGTGCGGGCTGTGGTGGTAGTCCAGCAGGGTGGTGACCGACTGGTCGACGACCAGGATCACGTCACCGCCTCGGCCGCCGTTGCCGCCGTCGGGACCGCCGAGCGGCTTGAACTTCTCCCGGTGCACGGAGGCGCAGCCGTGGCCCCCGTTACCCGCGGCGACGTGCAGCTCGACGCGGTCCACGAAGGTGGTCATGGGTGTTCCTCCAGTTACAGACGGGATGTCCCGGACAGACCTTGCTGTCCCATTAAACGTGTGTACGTACGAACGCGCCGAGGGCGGACCTCTCTTCCCGGCGTGGCGCCGGGAAGAGCTGAGATCCGCCCTCGGGACTTACGAACGCTCGATCAGCAGAAAAGCTGGATCAGGCGGCCGGAACGATGTTCACGACCTTGCGGCCACGGTGCGTGCCGAACTGCACGGCACCGGCCTGCAGCGCGAACAGCGTGTCGTCGCCACCACGGCCGACACCGGCGCCCGGGTGGAAGTGCGTGCCGCGCTGGCGGACGAGGATCTCACCAGCGGAAACGACCTGACCGCCGAAGCGCTTCACGCCGAGCCGCTGGGCATTGGAATCGCGACCGTTCCGGGTGGACGATGCGCCCTTCTTGTGTGCCATTGCTCAGTCCCTCTTTACTTCGCGGCCGACGGGATGGACGTGACCTTGATCGCCGTGTACTGCTGACGGTGACCCTGGCGACGGCGGTAGCCGGTCTTGTTCTTGTAGCGCAGGATGTCGATCTTGGCGCCCTTGGTGTGGTCCACGACCTCGGCCTGGACCTTGATGCCCGCCAGGACCCACGGGTCGCTGGTCACGGCGTCGCCGTCGACCACGAGCAGGGTCGAGAGCTCGACCGTGTCGCCAGCCTTGGCAGTGGAAATCTTGTCAACCTCAACGATGTCGCCGACAGCAACCTTGTGCTGGCGGCCACCGCTGCGCACGATGGCGTACACGCGGATCTCTCTCTCGCTCGCAATGGGAACCCCTGAAGCCAGCCGCTCCCCGCCGAACGCGGGACGGCCTCCCCCACGCCGCTCGCGGCCCAGGGGGTGAGGTGCTCAGTGGCTGGCGTGCACGTAGACACGCCGACGGTCAAGGTTACGGGGCCGGGTTTAGGAGGTCAAACCGGCTCGTGCACGCCCCCGGCCCCACGTCTCGGGCAGCCTGGCCGCGGGTCCGGGGCGGCGGCGGTGACGAACGCCCCGTCCACGGCCGCCACCACGTTGCGCGGCTCCTCAGAAGGCAGCGGCGTGGAGGCAGCGGCGTCCAGGACGCGGTCTCCCGCGCGAACGGCGTCCGCGTCCGGCACGCCGAGACCCCGCCCGGCCGGCCGCCCGCCGGCCCACCGGCATTCCCGCTCGCCGCGTGCGGGTACGGGACTGCCCCGGCCCCGTGCAGGGGCCGGGGCAGTCCCGGTGACGTGGATCAGGCGTCGGCGTCCGTGGCGGGCTCCGCCGCCGCGGCCTTCTTGGTCGCCTTCTTGGCCGTCGTCTTCTTCGCCGTCGTCTTCTTGGCGGCGGTCTTCTTGGCCGTCGTCGTCTTCTTCGCGGCGGCCTTCTTCGCCGGGGCCTTCTTGGCCGCCGTCTTGCGGACCGTCTTCTTGGCCGGGGCGGCCTCCTCGGTCGGGGCCTCCGCCTCGGCCTCGGGTACCGCTGCCGGCTCGGCCTCGGCCGGGGCCGCCTCGACCACCAGGACCGCCGCCTCCGCGCCCGCCGGGGACCCGGCCGGAGCGGTGGCCTTGCGGGTGGCGCGGCGCCGCGGACGGGCCGGTGCGGCCTCCGCCGCCGGGACCTCCGCAACCGGAGCCTCGGCAACCGCAGCCTCGGCAGCCGGGGCCTCGCCCTCCACGACCTCAGCCTCGACGACCTCGGCCGGCGCGGCCTCGGCGGCCGGCTCGGGCTGCGGCTCCGGCTCGGCCACGACGGCCGGCTCCGGCTCCACGGCCGGAGCGGTCGCCTTGCGGGTGGCGCGGCGGCGCGTACGACCCTTCGGCGCGGCCTCCTCGACCGCCGGGACGGGTGCGGCCTCGACCGTCTCCGCCGCGGCCACGGCCTCGGCGACGGCCTCGGCGGCCGGCTCCAGCACCGTGTCTGCGGCCTCGGTGACCGGCTCGGCCTCCACCTCGACCACCGGCACCGGGGCCGGAGCCTCGACCGGGACGGCCTCCACCGCGGGCGCGGCCGCGGCACGCGGGGCACCCGCCGCAGCGGTCGCCTTGCGGGTGGCACGGCGGCGGTTGCGGCGGCCGCTGATACCGGCCGCTGCGGCCTCCGCCTCGGCGGCGCTGCTGTAGAGCTCCTCGTCCGGGGCGAACGCCGGTTCGGGCAGCGCGACCGGCGCGGCCACCTCGGCGGCCACCTCGGCCTCGGTCTCCACCTCGACACCCGCCTCCGGGGCCTCGGTCACGGCCGCCTCGACGGCCTCGATCTCGTGCTCGTGGCCGCGGCCGCCGCGGCGCTTGGCCCGCTTGCCGCCGTTGCCGGCCGTGGTGGCCGTGTCCATGTGCACGATCACACCGCGCCCGTTGCAGTGGACGCAGGTCTCGGAGAAGGACTCCAGCAGGCCCTGGCCGACCCGCTTGCGGGTCATCTGGACCAGGCCCAGCGAGGTCACCTCGGCGACCTGGTGCTTCGTACGGTCCCGCCCCAGGCACTCCAGCATCCGCCGCAGCACCAGGTCCCGGTTCGACTCCAGGACCATGTCGATGAAGTCGACGACGACGATGCCGCCCAGGTCGCGCAACCGCAGCTGGCGCACGATCTCCTCGGCCGCCTCCAGGTTGTTCCTGGTGACGGTCTCCTCCAGGTTGCCGCCCTGGCCGGTGAACTTGCCCGTGTTGACGTCGATGACGATCATCGCCTCGGTCTTGTCGATCACGAGGGAGCCGCCGGAGGGCAGCCACACCTTGCGGTCGAGCGCCTTGGCGAGCTGCTCGTCGATCCGGTACGTCGCGAAGACGTCGACCTCGGAGGTCCAGCGCTGCAGCCGGTCGGCCAGGTCCGGGGCCACGTGCGAGACGTAGCCGTGGATGGTCTCCCAGGCGCTGTCACCGCTGACGATGACCTTCGAGAAGTCCTCGTTGAAGATGTCGCGCACGACACGGACGGTCATGTCCGGCTCGCCGTACAGCAGGCTCGGCGACGAGGTCGTGATCTGCTTGGACTTCTTCTGGATGTCTTCCCACTGCGCCTGCAGACGCTCGACGTCGCGACGCAGCTCCTCCTCGCTCGCGCCCTCGGCGGCGGTGCGCACGATGACGCCCGCGTCCTCGGGGACGATCTTCTTGAGGATGCTCTTCAGGCGCGCACGCTCGGTGTCGGGCAGCTTGCGGCTGATGCCGGTCATCGAGCCCTCGGGCACGTAGACCAGGTAGCGGCCGGGCAGCGAGACCTGCGAGGTCAGGCGGGCGCCCTTGTGGCCGATCGGGTCCTTGGTGACCTGGACGAGCACGGACTGGCCGGACTTCAGGGCGGACTCGATGCGGCGCGGCCCGTTGGCCAGGCCGAGCGCCTCGAAGTTGACCTCGCCGGCGTACAGGACCGCGTTGCGGCCCTTGCCGATGTCGATGAAGGCGGCCTCCATCGACGGCAGCACGTTCTGGACCTTGCCCAGGTAGACGTTGCCGACGTACGAGGTGGCCTCTTCCTTGTTGACGTAGTGCTCGACGAGCACGTTGTCCTCGAGGACGCCGATCTGGGTGCGCTCGCCGGACTGGCGGACGACCATCACGCGCTCGACGGCCTCACGACGGGCCAGGAACTCGGCCTCGGTGATGATCGGCACGCGGCGGCGGCCCTGCTCGCGACCCTCGCGGCGGCGCTGCTTCTTCGCCTCCAGGCGGGTCGAGCCCTTGATGGACTGGACCTCGTCGGAGGACTCGGCCTTCTCGCGGGCCGGGCGGGGCTCACGGACCTTGACGACGGTGCGCACACCGTCCTCGTCGGCGGTCTCGGCCTCCATGACGGCGTCACCGGAGCGGCGGCGACGGCGACGACGGCGACGGCTGGAGCCGGCACCGAACGCACCTGCCTCCTCGGCCTCCGCCTCCTCGTCTTCCTCTTCCTCCTCCGCCTCGGCGGTCTCGGCCTCTTCCTCGGCGGTCTCGTCGAGGTCGGCGGCCTCACCGCGGCGGCGACGACGACCACCACGGCGACGGCGGCGCGAGGGGCGCTCGCCGGACTCGTCGGCCTCTTCCTCGTCCTCCACGTCGGCGGCCTCGGCCGCGGGCTCCTCCTCGGCGGGCTCCGCGGACGGCGCCTGCGGCGCGGTCTCGTCGAACTCGGCGGCCTCACCGCGGCGGCGACGACGGCGACGGCCGGCCGGCCGCTCGGCGGGGGGCTGGACGGCCTCGACCTCGACTTCGGCGGCGAGCTCGTCCTCCTCCTCGGCTTCCTCCTCGGCCAGGGCCTCGGCGCGGGCGGCCGCGGCCGCGAGGGCGGCGGTCTCCGGAGTCTGGAACATCGGCTCGGCGAAGACCGGGGCCTGGAAGACGGGCACGGCGGGACGCATGACACGGCGCGCACGGGTCGGGGCGGCGGCCTCCTCGGCCTCCGGCTCGGCGGGGGCGGCGGCAGCGGCCGGAGCGGCGGCGCGGGTGACGCGGCGGCGGCCGCGCTTCGGGGCGTCGACGGCGTCGCCGACGGTGAAGCGGGCGGTGGTGGCCTTGGGGGCCTCCTCCTCGACCGCGGTCTCGACGGCCGGGGCCTCGACAACCGTCGGGGCTTCGGCAGCCGGAGCCGAAACGGCACGGGTGGCCCGACGACGCGTACGCGGCGCAGGCGCAGCGGCCTCCTCGGCAACCGGCGCGGCCTCAACGGCCGGAGCCTCGACCGGGGCGGCCTCGACGACCGCCGGAGCCTCGGCACCCGGAGCCGAAGCAACACGAGTGGCACGACGACGCGTACGCGGCGCAGGCGCAGCAGCCTCCTCCACGACCGGCGCGGCGGGCGCGGCCGGAGCCTCCACCGGGGTGGCGGCCTCGGCACCCGGAGCCGAAACGGCACGGGTGGCACGACGACGCGTACGCGGCGCAGGCGCAGCAGCCTCCTCGGCAACCGGCGCGGCGGGCGCGGCGGGAGCCTCCACCGGGGTGGCGGCCTCGGCCGGAACCTCGGCGGCGGGCTTGGCGGCGGCGCGCGTCACGCGGCGGCGCGGCCGCGCCGGGGCGGCGGTTTCCGCAGCGGGGGCGGCGGCCGGAGCGGCGGCCTCGGCGGCAGCCTCGTGGGTGGCCTCGGCGGCGGGCGCACCGGGCGGACCGGCCGGCCGCGACGCGGCACGGCGGCGCCTGCGCGGGGGCAGGTTGTCGCTCGGGCTGCCGTTGTCGACGCCGTCGGCGGGGTTCTTGTTTTCGTTGTCGAGCATGCGGGCGGTTCTCCCGTCACGCTCCCGGGCGCCGCGGCTGACATCCGGTCCGGCACGGCTCCGCACGATCAGCGCGGAGCCGGCCTCCGGGGCGCGTTCGCCACACGGGAGCTGTAGTCCGTGGCCGCCGGTTCCGTACGCCTTGTCCGTACGGCCTGGCGGAAGTCTTCAGGTGGGTGCGCTGCCCGACCCAGGTGGCTCCCGAGTGCCAGGGCGGCGCGGCGACGGCGTTCCCTACGCGGCGGGACCTTCCGGCGCCTTCGCGTCGGCGGTCACGGCGGCCTTGGGTGTAGCGGCCGTGTCAGCCTCGCGGTCGGGCGCGAGCGGGTCGGTCACCGTGCCGGACTCCTCGTCGAAGAGCCCCTGCGCCAGCCTGGTCACCGCTGCGGGGACCGGCGGCGCCAGGTCGGCCACAGCTCGGAGACCGGACAGGACGTCGTCGGGTCGTACGGCAGGTGTCAGATGCCGAACAACCAGCCGCAGTATCGCACAGGCATTGTCCAGTGGCCTATCAGCCTGGACCGGAAGAACCTCCAGGGATGCAACGGCCCCCCGGGTGTCGAAGGTGCGCATGCCGTTCTTGGTGCGGCGCTGCACCTCGACCGTGTCGGCGGCGAGGTAGGCCTCGACCGCGCCGGCGGCCTCGGCGGTGTCCACCCCGTCCAGCCGGAGCTCCCACACGGAGGCGGTGAGACGGTCCGCGAGCCCGGAGGTGCGGGCCTCCACGGCGTCGACGATGTCGAGGCCGACCGGCATCGACTCGTCGAGCAGCTCACGGAGCTTCGCCGGGTCGCGGTGCTCGGTGAGCGCGATCTCCAGGTACTCGGCCTCGCTGCCGGTGCCGGTCGGCGCGGCGTTCGCGTACGAGACGCGGGGGTGCGGCGTGAAGCCGGCCGAGTAGGCCATGGGCACCTCGGCACGGCGCAGGGCGCGCTCGAACGCGCGCTGGAAGTCCCGGTGGCTGGTGAACCGGAGGCGGCCGCGCTTGGTGTAGCGCAGTCGGATGCGCTGTGCCACCGGTGCGGGGGGCGGGCCTTCGGGCTGTCGCTTGCCCAGTGGTTCTTCTCCTTGTGCGGGGCGGCGCGGCTCGCGCGCCACCCTGAGGTCCGGTGAGCCTGCGGGCGTGCCGTGCCCCCCGGCTCACCCCTGCGGTGTGTGCAGGGAGCGCTCAGGGCGGGCTGGCAGCCCAGGCTGTCGTACTACCCAGAGTACGCGCCCGTGACCTCGCCGGTTCCGGGGGCGGTCACCCGAGGAGGGCCCGCCGCACCTCGGCGCGGACCTGCCGTACGGTCGCCCGGACCGTGCGCCAGGCGTCCCGCAGGACGTGCCCGAGAGGGGTGAGCACGTACCGGTGGACCTGCGCGCACGGCCACACGATCAGCACCCGCCCCACGAGGGCGATCCCCCGCCACAGCGCCTTCACGATCCGCCCGGCCACGTGCCAGGCCCAGAGGAACAGCCTCCCGACCGGCGCGAGCACGTACGCGTACACCCCGCGGGCCAGCCAGGCGACGGCGGTCCCGAGCGGCCGCAGCAGGTACCGGTAGACCCCCCGCCCCAGCGGGACGAGCACGTGGCGCCAGGTCAGGTCACATGCCCAGGCGATCCCCAGCCCGATCGGCCGGAGCAAGTACCGGTAGGTCACCCGCCCGACCGGGGAGAGCAGGTACGCGTACAGCGCCCGCCCGACGGGCGCGAGGACGTACCGCCACAACCCCACCCAGGGCCAGACGAAGACCAGCTTGAGCAGAACGGTCAGCACCCACCCGAGCCCGCGGAGCAGCGGTTCGAGTGCGTGGGTCCACAGCGGTCCGAGGACGTGCCGGTGCGCGGCCCGCCCGAAGGCGGCGAGCAGGTCCCAGACCACTCGCAAGGGCAGCACGATCAGCACCGCGACCACCTTGGCGGGGATGCGCAGCACCCCCACGAGGCAGCCTTCGCTCTGCCCGGAAGGCCGTTTGTCGAGTTCCATGCAGGTAAGGACACGCAAAAGCCCCCTGCCGTTGCACGGCGGGGGGCTTTCGGGTCCGGTTCGCCCGGGCTACTTGACGACCGTCAGCGGCAGCAGCTTCTTGCCCGTGGGCCCGATCTGGATCTGCGTGTCCATCTGGGGGCAGACGCCGCAATCGAAGCACGGGGTCCAGCGGCAGTCCTCGACCTCGGTCTCGTCGAGGGCGTCCTGCCAGTCCTCCCAGAGCCAGTCCTTGTCCAGGCCGGAGTCCAGGTGGTCCCAGGGCAGGACCTCCTCGTACGTGCGCTCGCGCGTCGTGTACCAGTCGACGTCCACGCCGTGCGCGGCGAGGGCCTTGTCGGCGCACTGCATCCAGCGGTCGTAGCTGAAGTGCTCGCGCCAGCCGTCGAAGCGGCCGCCGTCCTCGTACACCGCGCGGATCACGTCGCCGACGCGGCGGTCGCCGCGGGAGAGGAGGCCCTCGACGATGCCCGGCTTGCCGTCGTGGTAGCGGAAGCCGATGGAGCGGCCGTACTTCTTGTCGCCGCGGATCTTGTCGCGGAGCTTGGCCAGACGGGCGTCGGTCTCCTCGGCGGACAGCTGCGGCGCCCACTGGAACGGGGTGTGCGGCTTGGGGACGAAGCCGCCGATGGAGACCGTGCAGCGGATGTCGTTCTGGCCGGAGACCTCCCGGCCCTTGGCGATGACGTTGACGGCCATGTCGCCGATCTGGAGGACGTCCTCGTCGGTCTCGGTCGGCAGGCCGCACATGAAGTACAGCTTCACCTGGCGCCAGCCGTTGCCGTAGGCGGTGGCGACGGTGCGGATCAGGTCCTCTTCCGAGACCATCTTGTTGATGACCTTGCGCATGCGCTCGGAGCCGCCCTCGGGGGCGAAGGTCAGGCCGGAGCGGCGCCCGTTGCGGGTGAGCTCGTTGGCCAGGTCCACGTTGAACGCGTCGACGCGGGTCGACGGGAGGGACAGGCCCACCTTGTCGTCCGCGTAGCGGTCCGCGAGGCCCTTGGCGATGTCGGCGATCTCGGTGTGGTCCGCGGAGGAGAGGGAGAGCAGGCCGACCTCTTCGAAGCCGGTGGCCTTCAGGCCGCGGTCGACCATCTCGCCGATGCCGGTGATGCTTCGCTCCCGCACGGGGCGCGTGATCATGCCGGCCTGGCAGAAACGACAGCCGCGGGTGCAGCCGCGGAAGATCTCGACGGACATGCGCTCGTGGACGGTCTCGGCGAGCGGGACGAGCGGCTGCTTGGGGTACGGCCACTCGTCGAGGTCCATGACGGTGTGCTTGGAGACCCGCCACGGCACCCCCGACCGGTTCGGCACGACACGCCCGATGCGGCCGTCGGGCAGGTACTCCACGTCGTAGAAGCCCGGCACGTAGACGCCGCCGGTCTTGGCGAGGCGCAGCAGCAGCTCCTCGCGACCGCCGGGGCGGCCCTCGGCCTTCCATGTGCGGATGATCCCGGTGATGTCGAGGACGGCCTGCTCTCCGTCGCCGATGACGGCGCAGTCGATGAACTCCGCGATCGGCTCGGGGTTGAAGGCGGCGTGGCCGCCGGCGAGGACGATCGGGTGGTCGACGGTGCGGTTGCGGGCCTCCAGCGGGATGCCGGCGAGGTCCAGCGCCGTGAGCATGTTGGTGTAGCCCAGCTCCGTGGAGAAGGACAGGCCGAACACGTCGAAGGCACCGACCGGGCGGTGGCTGTCGACGGTGAACTGCGGCACCTGGTGCTCGCGCATGAGCTCTTCGAGGTCGGGCCACACGCTGTAGGTGCGCTCGGCCAGGACGCCCTCGCGCTCGTTCAGTACCTCGTAGAGGATCATGACGCCCTGGTTGGGCAGCCCGACCTCGTACGCGTCGGGGTACATGAGCGCCCACCGGACGTCACAGGAGTCCCACGGCTTGACGGTGGAGTTCAGCTCACCGCCGACGTACTGGATGGGCTTCTGCACATGCGGGAGCAGAGCTTCGAGCTGTGGGAAGACCGACTCGGACATCACGCGACTTTCGTGAAGCGGGCAGGGGGCGACTCTCAAGCGTAACCCGAGGCGTCGCCGGTGCCGGACGTCGTGATCTTGGCCTAGGGGGCGAGGGCCTTGCGCAGGGCGGGGTCGGAGGCCTTGTCCCAGATTTCCGGAAGCTCTCGTTCGTGTGAAGCGGCGAGGGCCTCCTCACGGGCGTAGAGGACGCCCCAGCTGAAGGCGGACTCCCCTGCGGCGGTGGCCTGCTCGGCGAGGCCGCGCAGTGCCTCGCGGGCGACGACGCTGTCCTGGTGGTCGCCGAGCAGGGTCTGGACGGACTTCATGGCCTTGGCGTGGCGGTCGGCGGGCTTGCCGAGCGCGGGGGCTGCGGCCTCGGCCGCGTACCGGGCGCGCTTGGCGGCCTTGCGGGCGTCGTGGAGGGCGTGGTCGCGTTCCTGGCCGGGTTCCAGGGAGAGGGCGTGCTCGATCCGGCCGGCGAGCCGCTCGTAGTCGCGGAGCACCGCCTTGGGCAGGGCCTTTCCGGCGGGCTTGGCGGCGGCCGGCAGTAGCGGCGGGTCGGCGATCAGGGCGTCGATGGCGTCGAGCAGGGCCAGGTGGCGCGGGGAGTCGAGGAAGGCGACGGCGCGGCGGCGGGAGGCGGCGCGGCGGCCGTTGTTCCAGGTGCGCAGGCGACCGCGGACGGGGCCGTGGCGCAGGGTGTTCGGGAGGTCTTCGAGGCCGGCCTGGAACCGCTCGTGCAGGACTTCCTGGTCGCGGTCGACGCCGAGTTCCCGGCCGAGGCGGCGCAGCTCCTCGCCGATGGGGTCGGTGGCTTCGCGGTCGAGGATCTTGCGGTAGGTCTTGAAGGCGCTGCGCATCCGGCGTGAGGCGACCCGCATCTGGTGGACGGAGTCGGGCAGGTTGCGGCGTACGGCGGGGTCCTGGGCCACGAGGGCGTCGCGCTGTTCGCGCAGGTACGCGAGGACGTACGCGCCCGCGGTGCCCTCGGCGGGGCCGGGCCCGGGGCGGGGGGCGGGTCCGGTGCCGGTCTCGGCGAGGGCCCGGGCGAGCTTGGAGGGGGCGTCGCTGACGCGGATCCCCGCTTTGCGGAACTTCTTTTCGACGGCGTCGAGGAGGGCGGGGTCGACGCCGTCGGCGAGTTCCACCTCGACCTCGGTCCAGGTGGCGACGGCCCCGGCGGCCGCCTCGGTCACGGCGGCCCCGCCCGCCCCGGCGGCCTCGGTCACGGCGGCCTCGGTCCCGGCGGGCTCGGCCTCGGCGCGGACGCTGTCGGTGGAGAGCTCGGCGAGCAGCGTGCCGTCGGCGTCGAGGAGGTGGCTGACCTGCCGCGAGGAGAGCAGCCGGACCTGCGGGCGCAGGCCGCCGCCGCGGACGCGGGAGCGGACGAGGGCGGCCAGCGAGCGCGGAAGGCTGTCGCTGAGCGGGGCGGCGATCTCGTCGCGGACGCCGGGGGAGACGGGCAGTTTGAGGTGCCAGCCGGCGTCGGCGCCGCCGGTCCGGCGCCTGAGGGTGAGCCCGTCGGCGGCGAGTCGCTGGTCGGGGGTGTCGTAGTAGACGGCGTCGAGGTCGACGGTGCCCCGGTCGGCGACCTCGGCGATCCCGGCGGTGCCGGTCAGGTCGGGAACCCCGCGCCGGGCCGCCTTGCTCGTCTCGAACTCGAACTTGCGCTCGATCTCCCGCTTCGTATCCGCCATGCATCGAACTTAATCCTGAACGGATCACGACGGGAGGGTGAACGGCCTCCGGACGGCCGATCGGCCGTGAAACGGCCGAAGACGACCCCCGCTAGGCCGACAACGGCCGCTGCACCTTGATGGACTGCAGCAGCCCGATGGCCACCCACACCGCGAACATGGACGAGCCGCCGTAGGACACGAAGGGCAGCGGCAGACCGGCCACCGGCATGATCCCGAGGTTCATCCCGATGTTCTCGAAGGACTGGAAGGCGAACCAGGCGATGATCCCGGCGCAGACGATCGTCCCGTACAGCTCGGTGGTCTCCCGGGCGATCACGCAGGCCCGCCACAGGATCACGCCGAGCAGGACGAGCAGCAGCCCGCCGCCGACGAAGCCGAGCTCCTCCCCCGCCACCGTGAACACGAAGTCGGTCTGCTGCTCGGGCACGAACTGCCCGGTGGTCTGCGAGCCCTTGAACAGTCCGGCGCCGGTCAGGCCGCCGGAGCCGATCGCGATGCGCGCCTGGTTGGTGTTGTAGCCGACGCCGGCCGGGTCGAGGTCGGGGTTGGCGAAGGCCGCGAAGCGGTTGATCTGGTACTCGTCGAGGATGCCGAGCTGCCAGACCAGCACGGCGCCGGCGACGCCCGAGCCGAGGAGGCCGAGCACCCACCGGTTGGAGGCGCCGGAGGCCAGGAGGACGCCGAGCACGATGACGACCATGACCATGACCGATCCCAGGTCGGGCATCAGCATGATGATGCCCATCGGGGCGGCGGCCAGGCACAGCGCCTTCACCACCGTGCGGTGGCCCGGGTGGGCGAGGTCGCCCGCGTCCACCTGCGCGGCCAGCAGCATCGCCATGACCAGGATGATCGTGATCTTCACGAACTCGGAGGGCTGGAGGGAGAAGCCGCCGCCGAGCACGATCCACGCGTGGGCGCCGTTGATGGTGGCGCCGAGCGGGGTGAGCACGGCGATGATCAGCACCAGCGAGATCCCGTAGAGGATCGGCACGGCGCCGCGCAGGGTCCGGTGGCCGAGCCAGATCGTGCCGATCATCAGCACCAGGCCGATGCCGGTGTTCAGGGCGTGCCGTACCAGGAAGTAGTACGGGTCTCCCTGGTTCAGCTGGGTGCGGTTCCGGGTCGCGGACCACACCAGCAGGCTCCCCAGGAGGGACAGGGCGAGCGCGGACAGGAGTATCGGCCAGTCGAGGCGGCGCAGCACGGAGTCGCGCGAGGTCAGTTTGGCCATCGCGCCGCGCTCGGGTGCGTAGCGGGATACGGAGAACTTGTTGGCGGTCTGCATGGTCGCTCTTCGGCTCAGTCGTGCCACGACGGGGGCTGGGCGGGGGGACCGGCGAGCGCGGGCGGCGCCAGTTCCTCCGGGGACGGGGGCACGTACGGCTTGATCTCGGGTGCTGCGATGGAGCCGTCGGGCTGGATGGTGGGCAGCTTGGACTCCGGCCGGGGCAGCAGGGCCCTGGCGGCGTCGAATTCGCCGGCCATGTCGTATCCGTACATGGCGTTGTAGATGTTGCGCACGGCGGGACCGGAGGCACCGGATCCGGTCCCGGCCTGGGAGATCGTCATCACGATGACGAAGTCGTCGGTGTACGTCGCCAGCCACGAGGTGGTCTGCTTGCCGTAGACCTGGGCGGTGCCGGTCTTGGCCCGCATCGGGATCTTGTCCTGCGGCCAGCCGCCGAACCGCCAGGCGGCGGTGCCGCCGGGCTCGACGACCATGCGCAGGCCCTTGTCGAGGTCGTGGATGGTCTTGGCGTCGACGGGCAGCCTGCCGTGGGGGGTGGGCTTGATGACGTCGACCCGCTTGCCGTCGGGGCTGACGACGGCCTTGCCGATGGTGGGGTTGAAGAGCGTGCCGCCGTTGCTGATGGCGGCGTAGGCGGTGGCCATCTGGATGGGGGTGACGAGGACGTCGCCCTGGCCGATGGCGAAGTTGATGCTGTCGAAGGCCTTCAGCTGGTTGCCTTCGAGGCAGCTCTCGTAGGCGATCTGCTCGACGTAGGTGCCGCCCTTCTTGCCCTGCTTGCACCAGGCGTCCTTGTTGGCCTTCCAGAAGTTCTTCTTCCACTGGCGGTCGGGGATCCGGCCGGTGACCTCGTTCGGCAGGTCGACGCCGGTTTCGGAGCCGAGTCCGAACTCGCGGGCGGTCCGGTAGAACCAGTCGTGGGCGTCCTTCTTGGGCTTGAGGCCGCCGTCGCGCTGCCACTCCTTGTGGCCGAGGGCGTAGAAGACGGTGTTGCAGGAGAACTTGAGGGCTTCGCCGAGGGTGATCGGGCCGTGGCCCTTGGATTCGAAGTTCGCGAAGCTCCGGCCGCCGAGGCTGTAGGAGCTGCTGCAGTTGTAGCGGCTGTTGAAGGGGTAGCCGGCCCGTACGGCGGCGCTCGCCGAGACCACCTTGAAGATGGAGCCCGCCGGGGCCTGGCCCTGGATCGCCCGGTTGAGCAGCGGGTAGTTGGAGTTCTTGCTGGTGAGCGCTGCGTAGTCCGAGCCGGAGATGCCGCCGACCCAGGCGTTGGGGTCGTAGTCGGGTTGGGAGGCCATCGCGACGACGCGGCCGGTCCTGGCCTCCATGACGACCACGGCGCCGGAGTCGGCCTCGTACTTGCGTCCGGTGATCTTGTCGGTCTGCTGGCGGACGGTCTTCATCGCCTGCTGGAGCTCGTACTCGGCGACGGCCTGGACGCGGGCGTCGATGCTGGTGATGAGGGTGGAGCCGGGGATGCCGGGGTCGGACTTGGTCTGGCCCATGACCCGGCCGAGGTTGTCGACCTCGTAGGAGGTGACGGTCGCCTTGCCGCGCAGCTGCTTGTCGTACGTGCGCTCGATCCCGGAGCGGCCGACCTGATCGGAGCGCAGGTGGGGCGAGTCGGTGTCCTTCGCCTTCTGGATCTCCTCGTCGGTGACCGGCGAGAGGTAGCCGAGCGCCTGGGCGGTGCGGGCCCCGCCGGGCGCCGGGTAGCGGCGTACGGCGGTCGGCTCGGCGGTGATGCCGGGGAACTCCTCGGGGCGCTCGCGGATCTGCAGGGCCTGCTGGGTGGTGGCCTCGGAGGTGACGGGGATGGGCTGGTAGGGGGAGCCGTTCCAGCAGGGCTTGGGGGTCTCGGAGTCGCAGATGCGGACCTTCTCCATCACCTCCCGCGGGGACATGTCCAGGACGGCGGAGAGTCGGGTCAGGACGCCCTTGCCCTTGTCCTTCATCTTCATCAGCGCCGTACGGCTGGCGGAGACCACCAGCCGGGTCTCGTTGTCGGCGAGGGCAACGCCGCGGGCGTCGAGGATGGGGCCGCGCACGGCGGGCTGGACGACCCGCTGGACGTGGTTGCTCTTCGCCTCGTCGTAGTACTCACCGCCGTTGCGGATCTGGAGGTACCACAGGCGTCCGCCGAGCGTGCAGAGCATGGAGAAGATGAGGACCTGGAGGATGACGAGCCGGATCTGGACCCGGGGGATCCGGCCGGTCTCGGGGGTGTTGGTCACGGGCGCTGCCCTTTCACAGCTTCTTGACGCTCTTCACGCTCTTGACGCCCTTCACCCCCCTTATCCGTCCGGCCCGGTTGGCCCGGTTGCGGGCCGTCATCAGCCGCAGGCCGCCGCGCTGGCTGCCGATGCGCAGGCCGGTGCCGCCGGCGAGCCAGCCGGAGGAGACGTCGGTGGCCGCGGCCTGGCCGCCGCCCGCTTCGACGGCCATCGGGTCGTTCTCGGCGCGCCGGGCGAGGGCCATGACGAACGGCACGGTGAACGGCGCGAGGAGCAGGTCGTAGACGGTGGCGGTGAACAGCAGCCCCGTCAGGCCCACGTGGCGGGCGGCGGTGTCGCCGACGAGGGCGCCCACACCGGCGTACAGCAGGGTGGAGCCGATCGCGGCGGCGACGACGGTGAGCATCGGGCCCCAGGCGGAGCGGAACCGCCCGGAGTCGGGGCGGACGAGGCCGGCGGCGTACCCGATGACGCACAGGACGAGCGCGTACCGCCCGGCGGCGTGGTCGGCGGGCGGGGCCAGGTCGGCGAGGAGGCCCGCGGCGAAACCGGTGAGGGCGCCGCCGACGTGCCCGTAGACGAGGGCGAGGGCGACGACGGTCAGCAGCACCAGGTCGGGTACGGCGCCGGGCAGTTGCAGCCGGCCGAGGACGCTGACCTGGACGACGAGGGCGACCAGGATGAGCGTGGAGGCGAGCAGGATCCGGTTGAAGCGCATGGCGTCTGCTCCTACTCGTCGGCCGGACCGGCGGACGCGCCGGCGGACGCGGACGGGGACGGGGTCACCGTGACGGTGACCGTCGGCGTGGGCACGGCCTGGGGCTTGGGCGGCAGGACGGCGTCGCGGGGGTCCTCCCGCGGGGGCATGACGACGACGCCGACGATGTCCAGGCGGGAGAAGCCGACGAAGGGGCGGACCCAGACGGTGCGGGTCAGGTCGCCGCGCGCGGGGTCGACCTTGACCACCTCGCCGAGGGGGACCCCGGGAACGAAGGGCTTGTTGCCGCGCGAGCCGAAGGTGACGAGCCGGTCGCCGGGACTGATCTTGGCCTTGCCGTTGAGCATCTGGACGGAGAGGGCGCGGTCGCCCTGCCCGGTGGCGAAGCCGAGTTCGCCGGTCTTCTCCAGGCGGGTACCGACGGTGAAGTCGGGGTCGTTGGCGAGCACGACGGTGGCTGTGTCGGGGCCGACGGTGGCGACGCGGCCGACGAGACCGTCGCCGTTGATGACGGTCATGTCGCGTTCGATGCCGTCCTTGCTGCCGGCGTCGATGGTGACGGTCCAGGAGAAGCCCTGGGCCGCTCCTATGGCGATGACCTCGGCGCCCTTGATGCCGTACTGTCCGGCGCCGGCCCGCTTGAGCATCTCGTCGAGCTCGCGGATCCGGCTGCGGTTCTGCTCCTCGCTGCCGAGCTTGGCCTTCAGTGCGGCGTTCTCGCGCTCCAACACGGCGATGCGGCTGTGCCGCTCGCCGGAGTCGCGTACCGCTCCTATGGCGTTGGCGACCGGATCGACGGCCGTTGCGACGCCCTTCTCGACCGGTCCGAAGACCGCCGCGGCGGCCTGGCGGGCGCCGTCGACCGGGGACTCCTCTCCTGCCCTGATGTCCACCGTGATCAGTGCGAACGCGATGGCGATCAGGAGCACCAGGAGCAGCCGGCTTTCTCGTGTGTCCCTCACGTGCGGCGGCCGTGCCTTCCTTTGTAGATACCCGTGCGGCTGAACCGCGCCGGTGGAGCCGGGGCTTGCACCGGACTGTTGCCTGTATATCAACGATCCGCCGCACGGGCGCGGCAGCACCCGTACGGCGGATCCTTGTGTTCCGCTTGTCCCCCGGGCGGCCGGGGGTGCCGGTCAGCGCCGGGGCTGGGCGTCCAGGACCTGCTGGAGCGCCTCGAACTCCTCGACGCACTTGCCGGAGCCCAGGGCGACGGAGTCCAGCGGGTCTTCGGCGATGTGGATCGGCATGCCGGTCTCCCGGCGCAGCCGCTCGTCGAGGCCGCGCAGCAGGGCGCCCCCGCCGGTCAGGACGATGCCGCGGTCCATGATGTCGCCGGAGAGCTCCGGCGGGCACTTGTCGAGGGTGGTCTTCACCGCGTCCACGATGGCGTTGACCGGCTCCTCGATGGCCTTGCGGACCTCGGCGGCCGAGATGACCACGGTCTTGGGCAGACCGGAGACCAGGTCACGGCCGCGGATCTCGGTGTGCTCGTCCTGGTCGAGGTCGTACGCCGACCCGATGGTGATCTTGATCTGCTCGGCGGTCCGCTCACCGAGGAGGAGGCTGTACTCCTTCTTGATGTGCTGGATGATCGCGTTGTCGAGCTCGTCGCCGGCCACCCGGATGGACTGCGCCGTGACGATTCCACCCAGGGAGATGACCGCGACCTCGGTCGTGCCGCCGCCGATGTCCACGACCATGTTGCCGGTGGCCTCGTGCACGGGCAGGCCCGAGCCGATGGCCGCCGCCATGGGCTCCTCGATGATGTGCACCTGACGGGCGCCGGCCTGCGTGGACGCCTCGATGACGGCGCGGCGCTCCACCCCGGTGATACCGGAGGGGACGCAGACCACGACGCGCGGGCGGGCCAGGTAACGGCGCTTGTGGATCTTGAGGATGAAGTACCGGAGCATACGCTCGGTGATCTCGAAGTCGGCGATGACGCCGTCCTTGAGGGGCCTGACGGCGACGATGTTGCCGGGCGTGCGCCCGATCATCTTCTTCGCCTCGGAGCCGACCGCCAGAATGCCACCGGTGTTCGTGTTGATGGCGACCACGGACGGCTCGTTCAGGACGATCCCCCGGCCCCTCACGTACACCAGCGTGTTGGCGGTCCCGAGGTCGATCGCCATGTCACGGCCGATGAACGACATGTTGTTCCCCTTGTTCCCCATGAGGAGCGTCTGGCCTTCCAGTTGATAGCGGCTGCTGTCAGGTCGGCGAGGTGGGTGTGTGGGTGGAGGCCCCATCGTAGTGCCGAGGGTACGGACATCGCGCGACGGGACTCCGGCAATCCCGCCGGAACGGATACCCGCCCCCTTAGTGGTGACGTCGTGTCCTGCACATGCGTTCCCGCAGTGGCCCGGCCATACCGAAGGGCGACCGAAATTACTTCGGTCGCCCCAGGTCGTGAGCGCTATTCGGCTGATGTTGCGTCAGGACGCGCCTATCGGGAAACCCGTCGGGGGATCCGTCAGAGGGAGGGGAAGAACAGCTTCAGCTCGCGCTCCGCGGACTCCTCCGAGTCCGAGGCGTGGATCAGGTTCTCGCGGGTGATGGTGCCGAAGTCACCCCGGATCGAACCGGGCGCGGCGGCGATCGGGTCCGTCGGACCGGCCAGCTGGCGCACGCCCTCGATCACGCGCTCGCCCTCGACCACGAGGACGACGACCGGGCCGCTGGCCATGAAGCCCATGAGCGGCTCGTAGAAGACCTTGCCCTTGTGCTCGCCGTAGTGGGTCTCCAGGGTCTCCTGGTCCAGCGTACGCAGCTCCAGGGCCGGGATGGTCCAGCCGGCCTTCCGCTCGATCCGGCCGATGATCTCGCCGACCAGACCGCGACGGACCGCGTCGGGCTTGAGGATGACGAGCGTGCGCTGGGACATGTTGCTGCTCCTTGCGGCAAACGGGTGCGGTGGTACGAGGCTACAGCCAGCCGGCGGACGCACTGCGCGGAGCCCCGGGCCCGCTCGGGCCCGGGGCTCCGCGGCCGGCGGCTACGCCTGGGCTTCGCTCTGCGCGGCCCAGCGGGCCTTCGCGATGTCGATCTTGCGGCCGTAGTGGACCGAGCACCACCACAGGCCCGCGAACACCGCCCCGAGGAAGAACATCATCGGCACGACGAACCCGCTCGCGATCAATCCGATCTGCAGGGCCCAGCCGATCTGCACCGCACCCGGCCGGGAGAGCATCCCGCACAGCAGCACCGACAACAGCATGGCGATGCCGCAGACCGTCCAGACCGTGGCCTGGGTCAGGTCCGGGTTCTTCATGGCCACCAGCCCGGCGAAACCGATCACGAAGACTTCACCGATCAGCGTCGAGGCACACAGCGTGCGCATCCTCAGCCCCTCTTCAGCAGCAGGCGGGCCTCGCCCACCGTGATCACGGAGCCGGTCACCAGGACGCCGGCCCCTCCGTACTCGGCCTCTTCCTCCGCCAGGGTGATCGCCGCCTCCAGGGCGTCGTCCAGCCGCGGCTCGACCTGCACCCGCTCCGCGCCGAACACCTCGACCGCGATGGCCGCGAGATCGTCCGCCGACATCGCCCGGTGGCTGGTGTTCTGCGTGACCACGACCTCCGCGAAGATCGGCTCGAAGGCCTCCAGGACCCCCCGCACGTCCTTGTCGTCGCTCACGCCGACGACGCCGACCAGCCGGCTGAAGCCGAACGCCTCGGTCACCGCGTCCGCCGTCACCTGCGCGCCCGCCGGGTTGTGCGCCGCGTCCAGGATCACCGTGGGGCTGCGGCGGACGACCTCCATCCGGCCCGGCGAGGTCACCGAGGCGAAGGCCCGGCGCACGGTGTCCACGTCCAGCTCCCGGGCGTGCTGCGCACCGACCCCGAAGAAGGCCTCCACCGCGGCCAGCGCCACGGCAGCGTTGTGCGCCATGTGGGCGCCGTACAGCGGGAGGAAGATCCCCTCGTACTCGCCGCCCACGCCGCGCAGCGTCAGCATCTGCCCGCCGACCGCCACCTCGCGCGAGACGACACCGAACTCCATGCCTTCCCGGGCCACCGTCGCGTCCACCTCGACGGCCTTCTTCAGCAGCACCTGCGCCGCGTCCACCGGCTGCTGCGCCAGGATCACGGTGGCGTCCTGCTTGATGACGCCGCCCTTCTCCTGGGCGATCTCGGCGGGAGTGGAGCCGAGCCGGTCGGTGTGGTCCAGGCTGATCGGGGTGACCACGGCGACCGCGGCGTCGATCACGTTGGTCGCGTCCCAGCTGCCGCCCATGCCGACCTCGACGACGGCCACGTCCACGGGCGCGTCCGCGAAGGCCGCGTACGCCATGCCGGTGAGGACCTCGAAGAAGGACAGCCGGTACTCCTGGGAGGCGTCGACCATCTCCACGTAGGGCTTGACGTCCCGGTACGTGTCGACGAACCGCTCCGCGGTGATCGGCGCCCCGTCCAGGCTGATGCGCTCGGTGATCGACTGCACGTGCGGGCTGGTGTATCTGCCGGTGCGCAGGTCGAAGGCGTTCAGCAGGGCCTCGATCATGCGGGCCGTGCTCGTCTTGCCGTTGGTGCCGGTGACGTGGATGGAGGGGTACGCGCGCTGCGGCTCACCCAGGACGTCCATCAGCGCGGCGATCCGGCTGACGGAGGGCTCCAGCTTGGTCTCGCCCCAGCGGGTGGACAGCTCCTGCTCCACCTCCCGCAGCGCCTGCGCCACCTCGGGGTCGAGGGGCTCCGCGGGCACGGGGTCGCCCTGGGGCGGTCCGGCCTGGGCGCGCAGGGTCCGGCTGCCCGCCTCGATCACCGCCAGGTCGGGGTCGCGGTCGGCCTCCTCCGCCACGATCTGCTCGAACATGTCGAGGGTGTCGTCGCGGTCGTCGGGGCCGTGGCTCTCGGGCTGCTGCTCACTCACAGGGCCAGTCTACGGACGGGGGCCCGGAGGGCTGCGCGGCCCTCGGCTCCGGCCGGGACGCGGGACCCCGGACGGCGCCACCGGGGTGTCGGGGTCGCCGCGGCGTCGCGGACGGCGGCAACGGGTCGTGGACCTGCGGGGCCGCCGTCCGCCGTACGGGTGGGCCCGCCCGCCCGCTCTGCTCCGCGAGGGCCGGCAGCCCGTCCGTACGGCGAAGACCCCCGCACCGGCCCTCGGTGCGGGGGTCTTCGTACGCGCGTGCGGCCGTGGGCGGCCCGGGGGCCATCAGGCGGCGGGCAGGGCCTCCAGCTGGGCCTGGATCCGCGCGATGTCGGCCTCGGCCTTGGCCAGGCGGCCCTTGATCTTGTCCACGACGTTGTCGGGGGCCTTGGCCAGGAAGGCCTCGTTCCCGAGCTTCGCCTCGGCCTGGGCCTTCTCCTTCTCCGCGGCCGCGAGGTCCTTGGAGAGGCGCTTGCGCTCGGCGGCCACGTCGATGGTGCCCGACAGGTCGAGCGCGACGGTGGCGCCGGCCACCGGCAGGGTGGCGGTGGCGTTGAAGCCCTCGCCCTCCGGCTGGAGGCGCAGCAGCTGGCGGATGGCCGCCTCGTGCGCGGCCAGCTGCGTACCGGCCAGGTCGAGCCGGGCCGGGACCTTCTGACCCGGCTGGAGGCCCTGGTCGGCGCGGAAGCGGCGGACCTCGGTGACGACGGCCTGGAGGTTCTCGATCTCGGCCTCGGCGGCCTCGTCGCGGAAGCCGCCCGGGGCGTCAGCCCCAGGAACGGACACAGCGGTCGGCCACTCGGCGACCACGATGGACTCGCGGCCGGTGAGGGTGGTCCACAGCGTCTCGGTGACGAACGGAACGACGGGGTGCAGCAGGCGCATCAGCACGTCCAGGACCTCGCCGAGGACCCGGCCGGAGGCCTTGGCGCCCTCGCCGCCCGCGAAGAACGTGGTCTTGGACAGCTCGACGTACCAGTCGAAGACCTCGTCCCACGCGAAGTGGTAGAGGGCCTCGCTGAGCTTCGCGAACTGGAAGTCCTCGTAGTACGCGTCGACCTGCGCGACCGTCTTGTTCAGACGGGACAGGATCCAGCGGTCGGTGGCGGACAGCTGCTCGGCCGGCGGCAGTTCGCCCTCGACCGTGGCGCCGTTCATCAGCGCGAAGCGCGTGGCGTTCCAGATCTTGTTCGCGAAGTTCCGGGACGCCTGGACCCAGTCCTCGCCGATCGGGACGTCGGTGCCCGGGTTGGCGCCCTTGGCCAGGGTGAAGCGGACGGCGTCGGAGCCGTACTTGTCCATCCAGTCCAGCGGGTCGACGACGTTGCCGAAGGACTTCGACATCTTCTTGCCGCGCTCGTCGCGGACCAGGCCGGTCAGGGCGATGGTCTTGAACGGGACCTCGCCGTCCATCGCGTACAGGCCGAACATCATCATCCGGGCGACCCAGAAGAAGATGATGTCGTGGCCGGTGAGGAGGACGTCGGTGGAGTAGAACTTCGCCAGGTCCGGGGTCTTCTCCGGCCAGCCGAGGGTGGAGAACGGCCACAGGCCGGAGGAGAACCAGGTGTCGAGGACGTCGGTGTCCTGGTGCCAGCCCTCGCCCGCCGGCGGCTGCTCGTCGGGGCCGACGCAGACGATCTCGCCGTTCGGGCCGTACCAGATCGGGATCCGGTGGCCCCACCACAGCTGGCGCGAGATGCACCAGTCGTTCATGTTGTCGACCCAGTCGAAGTAGCGCTTCGACATGTCGGCCGGGTGGATGGCGACGCGGCCGTCACGGACGGCGTCACCGGCCGCCTTGGCCAGCGGGCCGACCTTGACCCACCACTGCATGGACAGGCGCGGCTCGACGGTGGTCTTGCAGCGCGAGCAGTGGCCGACGGAGTGCATGTACGGGCGCTTCTCGGCGACGATCCGGCCCTGGGAGCGCAGGGCGCCGACGACCGCGGAACGGGCCTCGAAGCGGTCCAGGCCGAGGAAGGGGCCGTGGACGGTGATCACACCGTGCTCGTCCATGATCGTCAGGGAGGGCAGGTCGTGGCGCTGGCCGATGGCGAAGTCGTTCGGGTCGTGCGCCGGGGTCACCTTCACGGCGCCGGTGCCGAACTCCGGGTCCACGTGCGTGTCCGCGACGACGGGGATGGTCCGGTCGGTCAGCGGCAGCTTGATCTGCTTGCCGATCAGGTGCTGGTACCGCTCGTCGTCCGGGTGGACGGCGACGGCGGTGTCACCGAGCATCGTCTCCGCGCGGGTGGTGGCGACGACGAGGCTGTCCTCGCCCTCGCCGTACTTGATCGAGACGAGCTCGCCGGCGTCCTCCTGGTACTCCACCTCGATGTCGGAGATGGCGGTCAGGCAGCGCGGGCACCAGTTGATGATGCGCTCGGCACGGTAGATCAGCTCGTCGTCGTACAGCTTCTTGAAGATGGTCTGGACGGCCTTGGACAGGCCTTCGTCCATGGTGAACCGCTCGCGCGACCAGTCGACGCCGTCGCCGAGGCGACGCATCTGGCCGAGGATCTTGCCGCCGTACTCCTCCTTCCACTGCCAGACGCGCTCGACGAACTCCTCGCGGCCCAGGTCGTGGCGGGACTTGCCCTCTTCGGCGAGCTGCTGCTCGACCTTGTTCTGGGTGGCGATGCCGGCGTGGTCCATGCCGGGCAGCCACAGGGCTTCGTGGCCCTGCATGCGCTTGCGGCGGGTCAGGGCGTCCATCAGCGTGTGCTGGAAGGCGTGGCCCAGGTGGAGGGAGCCGGTGACGTTCGGCGGCGGGATGACGATGGTGTACGCGGGCTTCTCGCTCGCGGCGTCGGCGGTGAAGTACCCACGCTCTACCCAGCGCTCGTAGAGCTTCCCCTCTACCTCGGCCGGCGCGTACTGGGTCGGCAGTTCGGAGTTCGGGGTGCTGGGTGTCTGCGTGTTCTCGGTCACGGGCACAGTTTAGAGGCGTAACGGTCCGGTACTGAAACCGGTAATCCTGGGGGCCGGGGCCCAGCACCCGCCGCTGGTGAGCCAGGATGTGTGGACTGCATAAACATCCTGAAGGGGGACGTGGGTATGAGCTACAACCAGCCGGGACCGTACGGAGGCCCGCCGCCGCAGCAGCCGGGACCTTACGGCGCCCCGCCGCCCCCGCCCCCGCCGCCGGCGCCCGGCCCGTACGGTCAGCCCGCCCCCCAGCCCGGCTACGGCTACCCGCAGCAGCCGCCGACCGCTCCGATGAACATGCCGCCGCAGCCCCCGCCGCCGCCGCAGCCCGGCCCGGGCTACCCGGCGCAGCCGCCGACGGCCCCGATGGGCTTCCCGCAGCAGCAGCCGCCCTACGGCTACCAGCAGCCGGGCATGCCGCCGCAGCCGTACGGCACCCAGCCGCCGAAGAAGTCGAAGGCCGGCGTGATCATCGCCGCCGTCGTCGCCGTCGCGGTCATCGCGGGCGGCGGCTGGTACCTCCTCGGCGGCGGGGGCGGCACCATCGACGAGGCCACCAAGGGCCAGAAGCTGGCCTTCCCGGCCTCGGTCGACGCTTACGCGAAGAACGAGAAGGCGGTCACCAACTCCAAGGGTGACGCCCCCGTGACGGGCGAGGCGAAGACCAGGACCGAGGCCCTGGGCATCAAGGACGCGCACGCCGCCAGCCTGCAGTACGTGAACGGCGTCGCCGGCAAGGGCAAGCAGCTGAGTGCCAACGGCTACTGGGGCCAGATCGCCGACCCGGAGAAGACCCTCAACCTCTACTTCGACCAGATCGGCGCGCCCAATCCGGAGCTCGACAAGCTCGGCCTGAAGTACGAGAAGGTGGGCTCCCCCAAGGAGTTCACCCCTGACGGCTTCAAGGGCGCCGTCATGAAGTGCGTCGACGTGAAGATGAGTACGTCGAAACCCACCAAGCCCGGCGAGCCCAACTCCCTCACGGTCCCGTTCTGTGTCTGGAGCGACTACTCCACCCTGGTCGCGGTCAGCCACATCGACCAGCCTGCGATCGTGAGCGGCGGCACCCACGGCACGCATGAGGACCTGTCCAAGCTGGCTGCGAAGCTCTACAACACCTCCCGCACAAAGGCCTGACCGGCTCTCAGGGGCCCAGTGCGCCCGGGCCCCTGAGAGCCCGACCTCCCGCTAGGGCCTGTTGTGAAAGTGCTGGTCATAGCCATTCGTTGATGGCTGCGACCAGCACGGTCGCTTCGTAGCGGACGGCGAGTTTGTCGTACCGG
>NZ_JBHWJJ010000053.1:0-45478 GCF_042732005.1 Streptomyces sp. NPDC059851
TTGTGTCGTGTCTACCCTCGGCGCGGGGGTCGGGGGGCGGGGGGGCGGGCCGGCGGTCTTCCCCACCGCCGCGCGCCCGGCCCCGCCCCCCCCCCCACGCCCGCTAGACGGACGGGGGCGGGGACGAGGACCCGCCGGACCCGCCGGTGTCGGTGTGCCGGATGCGCACCCACAGGGGCAGGGCGAACCAGCACAGCAGGTACCAGAGCAGGACCCCGGCAACGATCCACGGCACCACGGTGTTGTCGGTGGACACGCGCAGGATCAGGAACAGGGCGGCGACGAGCGTGGCCAGCAGCAGCACGATCCCGGTCATCGTGAGCCGGGAGGCCCACACCACCGCCTGCGGTTTGATCTGGCGTCCCGAGACGATGCGGTGGAGGGACACGGGCCCGATCAGCGCTCCGGTGGCCAGCGAGCCGAGGACGACCGTGATGGTGTAGATCGTCCGGTCCATGTCGGAGAGCCGCTGGAACTGGACGGTGAACGCAACGGTCAGCAGGAACCCGAACAGGATCTGGACGCCCGTCTGGACGACCCGGATCTCCTGTACGAGCTCTTGCCACCGCCGGTCGGCCCGTTCCTCCGGGGTTTCGTCCCGGCCGCGTTCCCCGCGATCGGCGTCAGCTTTCAAGGGTGTCCTTCGTCTTCTCCTCGGCCTCGCGGACGTCGCCCTCGATGCGTTCCGCGCGGCCTTCGGTGGTCAGGCGCCTGTCGTTGGTGATACGGCCGGCGGCTTCCTTGGCCTTGCCCTTGAGCTGTTCGCCCTTGGCCTTGGCCTTTTCCTTGCCGGACATGGCACTCCCTCCGAAGGGACCGGTGAAGGTGAACATCCATGCGTCTGACCCGCGGTGCGGGCCGCAAACGCTCCCGGCCGGGAAATCGCGCCCGGACCCGCACCGGGGCGCGGTACCGGGCCGTGCCCGTCAGGGCCTCGCGGGATCCCCGCCCATGACGTCGCGGAAGGCCGTCATGCAGGGCACACAATGCGCATCGGTCTCGGTGTACCCGGCCGGAAGGAGGGGGCGGCCGCACAGGGTGGCGGAGCGGTCGCGGGCGACGACGTGCCAGACCGGGTCCTGCCCGGTGGCCGCCTCGCCGAGGTGCATTTCGTACATGAGACTTCCCCGTGTGCTCGACAGCTCGTGCATCCACCACACCAGGGGCCGGCCCGGACGGCCCGATGAGTGGGCCGTCCGGGTGATGTCGGGGCCGCCACGCGGCATACCGGGGCAAACGAAAAAACCCCGGGCCGAATTGGCGTCCAGGGTTTTCATTCGCGTATATTTAATGGTTCACGCATCCCCGTGAGGGCAGGCGTGAAGAAGCTTTACGAGGACACTGTATCGGGTCGGGAGTGGAATTGTCAACCGAGGAATTCCGTAAAGAGCAGCAATTCATCGACGCGCTCTACGCGCGCCTCGATGACCTGCGGGATCAGGCCGAACGCGCCGTGCACAGCGCACTCGCGGCCGGCGCGGGAAACAGTGGCCAGGCGCGCCTGGAGCGCGACATCCTGGTCGCCGAGCAGTCCGGGCTGCTTTCCGCGCTGAACTCGGGGGAGAGCGGTCTGTGCTTCGGGCGTCTGGAGTTCTCCGACGGGCAGGACCGTCACATCGGCCGGATCGGGATCCGCCGGGACGACGCCGAGCGCACCCCGCTCGTCATCGACTGGCGGGCCGAAGTCGCCCGCCCGTTCTACCTCGCCACCAGACACCACCCCATGGGCCTGCGCCGGCGCCGGCACATCACCACCACGGGGCGCCGCGTCACCGCCCTGCACGACGAGATCCTCGACCTCACCGACACCGAGCGCACCGGACACGAGGGCGCCGACGCGGACGCCGTGCTGCTCGCCGCGCTCGACGCCGCCCGCACCGGCCGCATGCACGACATCGTCGAGACCATCCAGGCCGAGCAGGACCGGATCATCCGCTCCCCGCACCGCGGCGTGCTCGTGGTCGAGGGCGGCCCGGGCACCGGCAAGACGGCGGTCGCCCTGCACCGGGCGGCCTACCTGCTCTACGCGTACCGCGAACTGCTCGCCAAGCGCGGCGTGCTGATCGTCGGCCCGAACCCGGCGTTCCTCGGCTACATCGGCGAGGTCCTTCCGGCCCTCGGCGAGACCGGCGTCCTGCTCGCCACGATGGGCGAGCTGTTCCCCGGCATCCGCGCGACGGGCACCGACCGGCCCGGCGCTGCGGCGGTCAAGGGCCACGCGAAGATGGCCACGGTCCTGGCCCGGGTCGTGGCGGACCGGCAGACGCTGCCCGAGACCGTGCCCGCGGGCAGCGGCGAGGACAGCGCCGTGGTCCCCGAACCCGCCCTGGAGATCGACCACGACGAGTACGGGACGCTGCTGCTGGACCGGACCATGGCGTACGAGGCCCGGGACCGGGCGCGGGCCACCGGGCTGCCGCACAACCTCGCCCGCCCCTACTTCGCGTTCTCCGTCATCGACGCCCTCACCGAGCAGCTCGCGGACCGGCTCGGCGCGGACCCGTTCGGCGGCCCCAACCTGCTGGGCCCGGACGACATCGCACAGCTCGGCAAGGAGATCGCGACGAGCAGCGAGGTACACGCCGCGATCGACACCCTGTGGCCGCCGCTGACCCCGCACCGGCTGGTCTCGGACTTCCTCGCCGATCCCACCCACCTCCCGGACGGCGAAGCCGAGTTGATCCGCCGTACGGGGTCCGCGGCCGCCGACTGGACCCCCGCCGACATCCCGTTGCTCGACGAGGCCGCCGAACTCCTCGGCCTCGACGACAGCGCGCAGCGCGCCGCCGAGGAGCGGGCCAGGCAGGAGCGCATCGCGTACGCGCAGGGCGTTCTCGACCTGTCGGCCGGCTCGGAGTCGTACGAATTCGAGGACATGGAGAACGAGTTCCTCGCAGCGCACGACATCATCGACGCCGAGCGGATGGCCGAACGCCACGACGAGGCCGACCACCGCAGCACGGCCGAACGGGCCGCCGCCGACCGCACCTGGGCCTTCGGGCACGTCATCGTCGACGAGGCGCAGGAGCTGTCGGCCATGGCCTGGCGGCTCCTGATGCGGCGCTGCCCGACCCGTTCCATGACGCTGGTCGGCGACCCGGCCCAGACGGCCGACGAAGCCGGCTGCGGCTCCTGGGGCCAGGTCCTGGACCCGTACGTCGGCGACCGGTGGGAGCTCGTCCGGCTCGGCGTCAACTACCGCACGCCCGCCGAGATCATGGACGTCGCGACCGCCGTGCTGCGGGCCCGCCACCCCGGCTTCGAGCCGCCGCGTTCGGTGCGCTCCACCGGCCGGCAGCCCTGGCTCCTGGCCGCGGACGATCTGGCCGCCGCGGTGGCCGACGCCGTCCGCCGCGGCACCCCCGCGGAGGGCCGGCTCGCGGTGATCGCGCCGCCGGCGCTGCACGAGCCGCTGGGGGCGGCGCTGCCGGGCGTCCGTGGGGGCGCGGAGCCCGATCTCACCCGGACCGTGGTCCTGTTGGAGCCGCGGCAGGCCAAGGGCCTGGAATTCGACTCGGTGATCGTCGTCGAGCCCGCCGACTTCGCCCCGAGCGACCTGTACGTGGCCCTGACCCGAGCCACCCAGAGCCTCGGCGTGGTGCACACCGGCCGCCTGCCCGACGGACTGGGGGAGACGGCGGCGGTGTAGCGGCCCTGCCCGGCCCGGTCAAGCCGTGACCGGGCCGACGGCCGGGGCCCGGTCACGGGCCGGGGCCGCGGCCGGGGCCGGGGCCGGGGTGGTGGTGGTGGTCGTCGGCACGGCCGGGTCGGGAGCCGTGGACTGTGCCCGTGCCCGTTCGCGTTCCCCCGCCAGGGTCTGGAGCCGCTCCAGGCGCCGGCGGGTCTCCTCGTCCAGCGGCGCGTACGTCACCAGGCGCGGGCCCGGTGCCGGGCCGAGCCACAGGCTGGTGTGCTCCAGGTGCAGGAGCCCGACCTGCGGGTTGAGGACGTACTTCGCCCTGGCCCCCTGGCCGACCACCTCGCGCCGGGCCCAGACCTCGCGGAACTCCGGGGAGCGGGCCTCCAGCCGGGCCACCAGCCCCTTCCAGGCGGGCTCGGCCAGGTGCTCGGCCATGGACGCACGGAACTTGGCCGCCAGCACCCGGACCATCTCCGCGTGGTCGACGACGGACCTCCGCCAGTCGGGGTCCGTGAAGGCCAACCACAGGCAGTTGCGGTCCTCCGGCGGCAGCGCGTCCAGGTCGCACAGCAGCCGCCCGTAGGTGCTGTTGTACGCGAGGATGTCGTACCGGCTGTTCTGCACGCAGGCCGGGAACGGGGCCAGCTGGTCGAGCATCGCCCGCAGCGCCGGGGTCACGCTCGGACACGGCGTGTTCGGCGCCGGGTCGGCGGTGCAGGCCAGCGCGAACAGGTGCGCGCGCTCGCTCGCGTCGAGCAGCAGGGCGCGCGCCACGGCGTCGAGGACCTGCGCGGACACCTGGATCTCGCGGGCCTGCTCCAGCCAGGTGTACCAGGTGACGCCGACGGCGGAGAGCTGGGCGACCTCCTCGCGGCGCAGCCCCGGCGTGCGCCGTCGGCGCCCGCGGGGCAGCCCCACCTGCTCGGGGGTGATGCGTTCGCGGCGGCTGCGCAGGAACTCGGCCAGCTCGTGCCGGCGGACGTCGCTCCGGGGGGCCACAGTGGTCATGGAACCAGGGTGCCGTACCGCCCATCAGGTTGCCAGGTGGTGCGGGTACCAGGATGAGGAGACTCTGGTACCAGGCTAGTGCGGGCGCGATCCTGCGGTGTGTGAGTGAGACGACCCTACGAACGACCCTGTCCGCCCCGGGCGCGGCCTCCGCCGCAGCTGCCGCCGCCTCCGTCCCGGCCGCGGCCGCCGCCCCGACTCAGGCCCCCGTGCCCCCTCCCGCGTCCGCCCCGGCCCCGATGGGCCGGCTGGGGCTGTTCACGGTGCTGCTCGGCGCCGCCCTGCCGATGGTCGACTTCTTCATCGTCAACGTGGCGCTGCACGCCATCGACCGCGACCTCGCCGCCGGTCCCGCCGTGCTCGAACTGATCGTCGGCGGTTACGGCGTCGCGTACGCCGTGCTCCTCGTGCTCGGCGGCCGCCTCGGCGACACCGCCGGCCGGCGCCGGCTCTTCCTCGCGGGCACGGCCGCCTTCGGCCTCACCTCGCTCGCCTGCGGCCTCGCCCCGACCGCATGGACCCTCGTCGTGGCCCGGGTGGCACAGGGCGCCGCGGCCGCACTGATGTTGCCGCAGGTGCTCGCCACCATCCAGGCCACCACGCAGGGCCCGCGCCGGGCGCGGGCGATGAGCCTGTACGGGGCCACGGGCGGGCTGTCCATGGTGGCGGGGCAGGTCCTGGGCGGGGTCCTGGTGGCCGCCGACGTGGCCGGCCTCGGCTGGCGGTCCGTGTTCTTGGTGAACGTCCCGGTGGTCCTGCTCGGGCTGGTGCTCGCCGCCCGGACCGTGCCGCAGACCCGCTCGGAGCGGCCCGCCCCGGTCGACCTGCCGGGGACGCTGCTGCTGGCCCTGTCGCTGGTGTCGCTGCTCCTGCCGCTCACCGAGGGGCGGGCCACCGGCTGGCCGCTGTGGACGTGGCTCTCGCTGGCTGCTTTCCCCGTCTCGGCCGCCGCCTTCGTCGCCGTGGAGCGGCGGGCCGACCGGCTGGGGCGGACCCCGCTGGTGCCGCCGAGCCTGCTGCGGCTGCCGTCGCTGCGGCGCGGCCTGGCCCTGCTGGTGCCGTTCTCGATCGGGTTCAGCGGCTTCATGTTCGTGATGGCCGTGGTCCTGCAAGAGGGCCTGCGCAAGGGCCCGGTGGCCGCCGGGCTCGCCCTCGCACCGATGGCCGTCGCCTTCTTCGCGGCCTCGCTGGCCGGGCCGCGGCTGACCGGCCGGTTCGGCAGCCGGGTGGTGACCGCGGGCGCGGGGCTCCAGGCCCTCGGCATCACCGTGCTGCTGCTCACGCTCCGGTACGGTCCGCAGGACCCCGCCCTCGCCGAACTGGCGCCGGGCGTGGCCCTCGCCGGCCTGGGTCAGGGCTTCCAACTGCCCGTATTGATGAGGCTGATGCTCGCGGACGTGCCGGCCGACCGGGCCGGCGTGGGCAGCGGGGTGGTGACCACCACCCAGCAGTCCGCGCTCGCCCTCGGCGTCGCGACCCTCGGCAGCCTCTTCCTCGCCCTCAGCGCATCGCACGGCATGCGGACGGCCCTCACCGCGGTCCTGCTGGCCCAGCTGGGCCTGATCGCCCTCACGGCCGGACTGAGCCTGCGCCTGCCGCGCACCGTGCGGTGAGCGGCGGCCGGGCACCGGCCCGGTTCCGGGACCGCCCGTCAGAGCGCGCCCGAGCGGGCGACGCGGAACCCCACGTCGTCGACGCGGAACGCGGGGTGGCTGCGGCGGCGGGCCGAGGCCCGGCAGCTCCAGTGCTCGTCGAACCAGCCGCCACCACGGAGCACCCGGTAGCCGCCGTAGACCTCGGCGTCGTACACGTCCCAGCACCAGTTCCAGACGTTGCCGAGCATGTCGTACAGCCCCCACGGGTTGGGGAGCTTGCCGCCCACCTCGCGGATGCGCCCGTCCGAATTGCCGCGGTACCAAGCGATTTCGTCGAGCGGTCCGTAGTGCGGTCCTGCCGTCCCGGCGCGGCAGGCGTGCTCCCACTCGGCCTCGGTCGGCAGCCGGTACCCGTCCGCGGACCGGTCCCGATCCACGCCGCCGCCGTCCCCGTCGCCGTCCCCGTCCGCGGCGCCGTCGCGGAAGCGGTAGACGGGCGCGAGGCCGTCCCGCAGCGACAGGGCGTTGCAGAACCGGGCGGCGTCCCACCAGGACACGCCCTCGACGGGCAGCCGGTCCCCGCGGGCCGTGCTCGGCCGCTCCCCGGTCACCCGGGCGTACAGCGCCTGGGTGACCGGCACCGCCCCGAGCCGGTAGGGGGCCACGTCGACCGCCCAACTGCGCTGCGTCCGCCGGTCGGACAGGGTCACCCGTCCGCCCGGCACGGGGACCAGCTCGTGTCCTGTCATTCCGTCCATGATCACGGAATGCTATCCGCGGGGAGGGCCGTCGACGCAGTGAACGCGCCACCGTCCGCATCGGCGGACTGTCACCCCGCACCCCTCCTCCCGTACAGTCCGTGATGCCGGGCCGACGCTCCGTCAGGGTCTTGGCCGGCGGGCGACAGGAGGAGAACCGTGGCCACCGAAGCCGGCCTCGACCGGGACCCGCTCCCGCAGGCCCCCCGACCGGGACGTCCGGTCCCCGAACTGGACGCCGGTGAGGTGCAGCGGTGGCGTGCGGCACGGGGCGACCTCGTCGACCTGCTCGCCGTGGCGCGCGAACGACTCGGCGGCGTCGCCGCGTTGCGCCTCCCTCCCGCAGACGGCGGCACCCCGCCCACCGTCCTGGTCACCGACCCCGCGGCCGTCCGGCACGTGCTCGCCCTGCATCCCGACCGGTACGTGAAACGCTCCCACCGGGCCCGTCTGCTGATCGGCGACGGGGTCCTCGCCGCCACGGGTGAGGCCTGGAAACGTCAACGCCGACTGCTCCAGTCGCAGTTCACCGGCACCGGGATGCGCCGCTACGAGCAGCGGATCGAGCGGGCCGCCGACACCGCCGCCGGACGCTGGGCGCAGTACGCGGCCACCGGGCGGACGCTCGACGTCGGACAGGAGATGCGCCGCTTCGCCCTGGACACCATCTGGCGCTCCCTGACCGGACACCCCCTCGACGCCCGGACCGAGCACGAACTGAACGCCGTCGAGGCCCTCGCTGCCGCGCTGCCCACCCTGCCCGCCGACGAGGCCGACGCCCGCGACGCCGTCGCCGAGGACGTCGCCCGGATCGACGCCGTCGCCCGGTACGCCATCGACGCCGCCCGCACCGGTACCACCGGACCCGACGGCCCCGGGCTGCTCCACGTCCTGCTCGACGCGGCAGTCGAACGGCCCGAATACACCGACCGCCTGATCCGCGACGAGCTCGTGACCCTGCTGTTCGCCGGGCACGAGACCACCGCGACCACCCTGACCTGGCTGTACCTGCTGCTCGATGGGAACCCCGAGGCCCGGGGGCAGGCCCTCGCGGCCGGCGGCGCGGGCTCCCCGGAGCGCCGGCAGGCCGTCCAGGCACTGGTCCACGAGACGCTGCGGCTCTACCCGTCCGCGTGGATCTTGCCCCGCCACGCGGCACAGGACGACGTCCTGGCCGGGCATGCCGTCGCCGCGGGCACCGACCTCCTGGTGTGCCCGTACCTGACGCACCGCGACCCGGAGCTGTGGCCGGACCCGGAGCGCTTCGACCCCCGGCGGTTCACCGCACCCCGGGGCCGCCCGGCCGACCAGGGCGCCTACCTGCCCTTCGGGATGGGTCCGCGCGCCTGCCTCGGCCTGCAGTTCGCCCTGCGCGAGTCCACCGTCCTGCTGGAGCGGCTGCTGCCCGCATACACCGTCACCTTCCGCTCCACCCCCGCCGGGGCCGCGTACGGGATCACCGTCCGCCCCGACGGCCCGACCCAGGCGACCCTCACCGCCGACGGCCCGCCCGCCGACGGCCCGGCCAGGTCCGGCCCGCCCGCTCCCTGATCGGCCGCGCCCTGAGGCGGGCACACCCGGAACCGCGGGGCGTGCCCGCATCCGCGCAACCCCCGACCGCCCTCCCGCGCCCGCGGAATCCGGCGCGGTGGGGTCGGCGGGGTCTTCCGTGAAGCAGTGAATCGGTGCTTCAATCCTTCCCGTGCCCTACCGCCGCCCCCCTGCCGTGCAGGCCCGCCTCGACGCCCGCCGCGACCGGGTCCTGGAAGCCGCCGTCCGCCTGCTCTCCCGGGAGGGGTACGGCGGCTGCTCCGTCGCCGCGATCGCCGCCGAGGCGGGCATCTCCACCGGCAGCGTCTACCAGTCCTTCTCCGGCAAGTCGGAGCTCGCCGCCGCCCTCTTCCGCACCCTCGTCGCGCGCGAGTTGGAGGCGGTCGCCGCCGCCGCGGACCGTCCCGGGACCGCCGCCCAGCGGGTCGCCGCCGCGGTGGAGACCTTCGCCTCCCGTGCGCTCCAGGCCCCGCGGCGGGCCTTCGCCCTCCTCGCGGAGCCCGCCGACCCGGCCGTCGACAGCGAACGCCTCGCCTTCCGGCGTGCGTTCCGGGACGTGTACGCCGAACGGATCGCCGCCGGAGTCGAAACCGGCGAACTGCCCCCGCAGAGACCCGAGCTGACCGCAGCCGCACTGGTCGGCGCCATCGCCGAGGCGCTCGTCGGACCCCTCGCCGACGGCGACGCGGCTCCCGGCGACGTCATCCCCGGCCTGATCACCTTCACCCTGCGCGCCCTTGGAGGACACGATGCCGCAGACGCATGAGGTCACCAACCAGGTACCGCCGCACCACGGCTACGACGCCGCCGACGACCCGGCCCTGCTGGCCGCCCTCGACCGCGAGGGAGCCGGCTGGGCCGCACCAGAGTTGCACGAGATCGGCGTCCTCGCCGGCTCGGAACGGGCCGCGGACTGGGGGCGCCTGGCCAACGAGAACCCGCCCGTCCTCCACACCCACGACCGCTACGGCCACCGCGTCGACGAGGTCGAGTTCCACCCGTACTGGCACGAGCTGATGCGCACCGCCGTCACGCACGGTCTGCACGCCGCCCCCTGGGCCGACGACCGGCCGGGCGCGCACGTCGCCCGCGCGGCGAAGTTCCTCGTCTGGAGCCAGGTCGAGGCCGGCCACACCTGCCCGGTCTCCATGACGTACGCGGCCGTCCCCGCGCTGCGTGCGACGCCCGCACTGGCCGAGTGGCTGGAGCCCCTGCTCGCCTCCCGCACCTACGACTTCGGGCTGCGCCGCCCCGACACCAAGCGCGGGCTGATCGCCGGCATGTCGATGACCGAGAAGCAGGGCGGTTCGGACGTCCGCGCCAACACCACGACCGCCGTCCCGGCCGGGGACGGCACGTACCGGCTCACCGGGCACAAGTGGTTCACCTCGGCGCCCATGTCGGACGTCTTCCTCACCCTGGCGCAGGCCCCGGGCGGACTGTCCTGCTTCCTGCTTCCGCGGGTGCTGCCCGACGGCAGCCGCAACCGCCTGCTGCTCCAGCGCCTCAAGGACAAGCTGGGCAACCGCTCCAACGCCTCCGCCGAGATCGAGTACGACGAGGCGTTCGGCTGGCTGGTGGGTGAGGAGGGGCGCGGGGTCGCCACCATCATCGAGATGGTCAACACGACCCGCCTCGACTGCGTCCTCGGTGGGGCGTCCGGCATGCGCCTCGGCGCGATCCGGGCGGTCCACCACGCCACCCACCGGAGGGCGTTCGGCAAGGCCCTGATCGACCAGCCCCTGATGCGCAACGTCCTCGCAGACCTGGTGCTCGAATCCGAGGCCGCCACCGCCGTCGCGATGCGGCTGGCCGGGGCCACGGACCGGGTGGCCCGCGGCGACGCGGACGAGGCGCTCCTGCGCAGGCTGGGGCTGGCGGTGACCAAGTACTGGGTGTGCAAGCGGGCCCCGGGGCACGCGGCCGAGGCCCTGGAATGCCTGGGCGGCAACGGCTACATCGAGGACTCGGGCATGCCGCGCCTCTACCGGGAGGCCCCGTTGTCGTCCATCTGGGAGGGCTCGGGGAACGTGGCCGCCCTGGACGGGCTGCGGGCCATGGCCCGGCAGCCGGAAACCGTGGAGGCGTTCTTCGCGGAGGTGGGGCGGGCGGCGGGCGCCGACCGGCACTTGGACGTGGCGGTGGCGGGGCTGCAGAAGCAGCTCGCCGACCCCGCCGAGGCCGAGTACCGGGCCCGGCAGCTGACCGAGACGATGGCCCTGGTGTTCCAGGCGTCGCTGCTGCAGCAGCACGCCCCCGCCGCGGTCGCCGACGCGTTCTGCGCCTCCCGGCTGGGTGGCGAGCACGGCGGGGCGTACGGCACCCTCCCGACGGGGGTGGACACCGGGGCCGTACTGGCCCGCGCCCGTACGACGGCCGTCTGACAGCGGGGCGGAGCCGGGGCGGGGCGGTGGGGGAGACCACCCGCTCGCCCGGCCCGGCGTGCGGCACCTGCGGCACCGTTCCTCGGCGGACGGCCGGGTGGCCCGTGCAACCGCGCCGCCGCCCCGGACGTCTCCGCCCGCGACGGCAGACGGCCGCAGCGGCGACGGGGGACGGACATGGCACGTGCGCGCACCCACGCGATGGCGGCCACCGCGGTGGCGGTGGCCCTCGGGCTCTCGGCCTGCTCCCCGAACGACGATCCGGCCGCCCCCGGCGCGACCGCCCCGCCCAGCGCCCCTTCCGGCGCGCCGCAGCACCCGCCGATCGGCTCGCCGGGCGGCACCGGGCCCTCCGGCGGGCCCCGCCCCTCCGGTTCCCCCTCGGGCAGCCGTCCGCCGTCCGGCAACCCCGGCGCCGCACCCGCCCCCCGTACGGGGGTCCCGTGGAACCTGGACCGGATCGACCAGCGCACCCCACCGCTCGACGGCACCTTCGCCCCCGGCTCCGACGGCAGCGGCGTGCGCGTCTACGTGCTCGACACCGGCATGGAGGTCCGGCACGCGGAGTTCGGCGGCCGCGCCTCCCTCGGCGCCGACTTCGTCGGGGACCCGGACGCCGGTGACTGCTTCGACGGCGGCGGCCTGGGGCACGGCACGTTCGTGGCCGGCATCATCGGCGGCCGCACTAACGGCGTCGCCCCGCGCGCCGACCTCGTCCGCGTACAGGCCATCGCCTGCGAGGAGGGCGGCTCGGCAGGGGCCGCAGACGCCGGCCCGGCCGCCGAGGCCTCCGTCATCAAGGCGGTGGAGTGGGTGGCCGAGCACGCCCGCCGCCCGGCCGTGGTCAACATGTCCCTCAACCTGGCGAACCGCTCGGCCGCCCTCGACGCCGCCGTGGAACGCCTGATCGCCTCGGGGATCCCCGTGGTCGTATCGGCGGGCAACTTCGCCGATGACGCGTGCCGGCACTCCCCGGCCGGCGCGCGCGGCGCGCTCGTGGTCGCCGCCTCCACCGCCGACGACCGCCACTGGCGGGACAGCGACGCGTTCGGCTCCGGGCACGGCCCCTGCGTCGACCTGTACGCCCCCGGCGAGAAGGTCACCTCCGCGCTGGCGGGCGCGGGCACCGCCACGAGCGACGCCACCGCCACCTCGTGGGCCGCCCCGCACGTGGCCGGCGCGGTAGCCCTCTACCTCTCGGCGCACCCGGACGCCACCCCCGCGCAGGTCCGCACCTGGATCACCGAACGGGCCGCGCGGGACGTCCTGGCGGGAGTCCCGCCGCAGACCCCCAACCGGCTGCTCAACGCGGGCGGCCGGTAGGCGGGCGGGGCGGGATCGGACGGTCCGACTTCCCGACGGTGCCTGCTGGTGCTCGACACGGGCGGCGGGGGTGCGGCGGCCGCTGCGTCCCGGCAGCACGCTGCGAGAGGCGTCCGCACTCGGACCCCGTGCCGGCGAACGCCCGCGCGCCGGCAGGGCCCGTACTGCCCTGGGGCAGGAACGGCTCGACACCACGGCCGACGGCACGGGGCCGAACGGGTGCGGTCCTATCCGCGCGGGTCGACCGGGGCCAGGACACCGAGCCGGTCCTCCACCGCCTGGGCCGCGTCCAGGCACAGGTCCTCGCGGAACGCCCGCCCGACGATCTGCACCCCGCACGGCAGCCCGTCGGCGTCCCTTCCGGTCGGCACGGCCACCCCGGGCACGCCCGCGAAGCTCGTCGCCGTGCACAGCCGCAGGCCCGACGCGACCCGGTCCCGGCCGGCCGGGTCCCGTGACTCCAGCCCCGGTTCCACCGGCGGCTCGGTGAACGACGGGCCGAGCAGCAGCGGCCACTCGTCGAGGAACTCCGCCCAGGAGCGGCGGACGCCCAGCCAAGTGCCCATCAGCCGCACCAGACCGGCCGCGTCCACGGGAGGCGTCCGCTCCATCGCCATGCCGATGTACCGGCTCCCCTCCGGGCCGAGCAGCCCCCGCACCGCGGGCCACGACGGCGCGAACTCCGTCAGGGTGATCCGGTCGTACGCCTCCAGCGTCTCGTCCAGCCGCGGGACGTCCGCCACCTCGCGCACGTCGTACCCGGCCTCGCGCAGCGCACCCGCCGCCGCCTCCACGGCCGCCCGCACCGCCGGGTGGACGCCGTGCCCGCCCGGGTCCGCCACCACCGCGACCTTCACCGGCCCCGGCAGCGGCTCCCCGCGCACGGGCACCGGCACCGCCCGCGGGTCACGGGGATCGGCCCCGGCCAGGACCTCGTACGCCAGCCGCAGATCACGTACCCGGCGGGCCAGGGGACCGTCGGTGACCAGCATCTGCGAGGCCGGTCCGGGATCCTCGGGGCCGAGGACGCGGTGGTCCGCGGGGAACCGGCCCGCCGTCGGTTTGAGCGCCGCGACCCCGCAGAACTGGGCCGGGACGCGCAGTGACCCGCCGGAGTCGTTCCCGAGCCCGAGCGCGGCCATGCCGGTGGCGACGGCCACCGCATCGCCCCCGCTGGTACCACCGGGGGTGCGCGCCGGGTCCCACGGGTTGAGCGTGTCCCCGAAGAGCTCGCTGCGCGTGTGCATCCCGGCCAGGACCAGGGTCGGCATGTTGGAGTGCCCGACCGGAACCGCCCCGGCCGCGCGCAGCCGTGCCACCGGCGGCGCGTCCGCGGGCGCCACGAGGTCCCGGAACCGCTCCACGCCGAACGTGGTCGGCACCCCCGCCACGGCAGTGGTCTCCTTCACCGTGAACGGCACCCCTGCGAGCGGCCCCAGCGCCTCGCCGGCCGAGCGCCGCCGGTCGAGGGCGGCCGCGTCCGCGCGGGCCCGTTCGGCCATGAGCTGGGTGACCGCGTTGACCCGCGGATTGACCTCGGCGATGCGCTCCAAATGGCTGTCGACCAGCTCCACGGCCGAGACCTCCGCCCGACGCACCGCCTCCGCCTGCTCCGCCGCCGACAGCTGCCACAGGGGTTCGCTCACGGCGCCCCACCTCCCCGTTCCTCGTTGTGATGCGCTTGCATCGGAACGATAGTCCAAGAACCGATGCGGATGCATCGAATAAAGTTGCCCCACCCGACCCGCGGCACCGACGGACAGGAGATACGACATGCCCCGGCAGGTGGACCACGAAGGCCGGCGGCGCCTCATTGCTGAAGCCGTCTGCGCCCTCGCCGACGAAAGCGGGCTGGAAGGCGTCACCCTGCGCGACGTCGCTGACCGCGCCCAGGTGTCGATGGGTGCCGTCCAGCGGTGCTTCCGCACCAAGGAGGAGATGCTCCTCTTCGCCCTCGGCCACGTCGGCGACCGCATCGGCGAGCGCGTGCGGGCCCGCCTGGTCCGCAGCCCGGCCCAGTCCGCCGGCACCGCCCTGGGCCACGCGGCCGCCGAACTCGCCCTGCTGCGCGAGGAACACCGCGCCGAGGCCCGGGTCTGGCTCGCCTTCCTCGCCCAGGCCGCCGTCAGCGAGCCGCTGGCCCGGGCGGTGAGGGCCAACTACGCAGCCCTTCAGGACGTGTTCACCCGTCTCCTCGCGGAAGCCGCCGTGAACGCCAGCGGCCCCGGGGGCACCGGCCGCGCCGCTCCCCTGGACCCGGCCCGGGAGGCCCGTACCCTCCTCGCCCTCGCCGACGGGCTCACCGCGCACGTCCTCATCGGCCACCTCACCGCGGACGAGGCGCACGAGGTCCTGCACGCCCGCCTCGCCGCCCTGTGGGAGGGTGTCAACACGCCCTGAAAAGCTGACCTATGTCCGGGAAAAAACCGTTCGGCGCGGCGCGGCCCCACCGACCCCGGATGGCTCTACTGTCTCCGCATGGCTGAGACGTTCGATCACAACCCACAGGTATGGACCGCCGGCCGGCTGCGCGAGGTGCTGGCCGCACTGCCCGAGGACACCCCGATCCACATCGGTGTCGCGGACGGCCCCGGTGACTTCGAGGGCTACGGCGAGTACGTACTCGTGGACGCCGAACCGGTGGAGCTCGACATCGAGGGCGACGAGGACGGAGCCGGGGGCCCGGGTGCTCCCCGCGTGCAGTTCACGCTCTTCGCCGACGCCACGGCCGGCGTCTACCACCTCGACCTGGACTGACCGCCCGCCGGGCCGCCCACGCCCCCCCCGCCCCCGCGCAGACCGCGCCGGCCGGACGGGGTGCCCGGTGGTCGCAGCGACGGCGCGGCGGACCCGGCGTAGCCTGGTCTGAACGCCGGAACCGCCCGTGAGCCAGGAGGCGGCGCATGACCGATCCGCACGGGTTCCTCCGCACGCCCCGCAGCGCCGTCCCGGCCCGGCCCGCCGACCAGCGGATCGGCGACTGGCTGGAGGTCCATGCCGGGCAGGCGCTGCTGCCCCTGGTGTCCGCGCAGGCCAACCGGTGCATGGACTGCGGTGTCCCCTTCTGCCACGGCGGCTGCCCGCTCGGCAACCTGATACCCGAGTGGAACGCGTACGCCGCCCACGACGACTGGCAGGCGGCCTCGGACCGGCTCCACGCGACCAACAACTTCCCCGAGTTCACCGGCCGGCTCTGTCCCGCCCCCTGCGAGGACGCCTGTGTCCTGGCCATCAACTCCGACCCGGTCACCATCAAGAACGTCGAACAGACGATCGCCGACCAGGCCTGGGAGCACGGGTACACCGCTCCCGTCCCGCCCGCCCGGCCGACCGGCAGGACCGTCGCCGTCATCGGATCGGGCCCGGCCGGGCTCGCCGCGGCCCAGCAGCTCACCCGGGCCGGGCACACCGTCGTCGTCCACGAGCGCGCCGACCGCATCGGCGGCCTGCTCCGCTACGGCATCCCCGCCTTCAAGATGACGAAGGCGCACCTGGACCGGCGCGTGGCGCAGATGCTCGCCGAGGGCACCGTGTTCCGTACCGACGCGGACGTCGGAGGCCGTATCGATGCGGCCGAGCTGCGCAGACTGCATGACGCGGTGGTCGTCGCGGTCGGCGCCGGCGAGCGCCGCGAGCTCCCCGTACCGGGCCGCGGCCTGCACGGCGTCCACCAGGCCATGGAGTACCTCACCGGGGCCAACCGGGTCCAGGAAGGCGACCTCGCGGCGGCCCCGATCAGCGCGGAGGGCCGGCACGTGGTGATCGTCGGCGGCGGGGACACCGGCTCCGACTGCCTGGGCACCGCCCTGCGGCAGGGCGCCCGCTCCGTGGTGCAGCTCGACATCAACCCGGAGCCCGGCCCCGACCGGACCGCCACCGAGCCCTGGCCCGTGTACCCGAAGGTCTACCGGATCTCCCACGCGCACGAGGAGGCCCGCGACCGCGACGGCGACGACCCCCGGATCTTCGCCCACGCCACGCTGCACTTCGAGGGCGACGCGGCCGGCCGGGTACGGGCCCTGCACCTGACCGCGGTGGAACCCGTCACCCGCCGGCCCCTCCCCGGGACCGAGCGGGTCATCGAGGCCGGACTGGTCCTGCTCGCGCTCGGCTTCTCCGGGCCTGAACGGTCCGCCACCCTGGAGGAGCAGCTCGGCCTCACCCGGGACGGCCGCGGCGGGTACGCCCGCACCCCCGGCTTCGCAGCCGTCCCCCCGCCGGCCCCCGACGGCGGCGTCCCCGGCTCGGGCCCCGGCCCCGCCGAAGGGGTGTTCGTCGCCGGGGACGCCGGGCGGGGGCAGTCCTTGGTGGTGTGGGCCATCGCGGAGGGGCGGTCGGCGGCCGCCGCCGTCGACCGCTACCTCACCGGCTCCACCTCGCTCCCCGCCCCCGTACGCGCACACGACCGCCCCCTGACGGCCTGACGGAGCGGGACCCGCGGCGGTCCGCGCGGGGGAGGCGCCACCGGCTGGCCGCCACGGACGGCACAATCAGGGGGTGACTGGTGAAGATCCGTTCCTTTGGTTGGAAGACGTCGAAGGCGAGGCGGCGCTGGATTGGGTCGCCGAGCGGAACGCGGAGACCGCCGCCGCGCTCACCGCGGACCCCCGCTTCGAGGCACTGCGCGGCGAACTGCGCGAGGTCCTCGACGACGCCGAGCGCATCCCCTACACCGTCCGCCGCGGCCCCTACCTGTACGACTTCTGGCGGGACGCCGACCGGCCGAAGGGCGCGTGGCGGCGCACCACGCTGGAGCAGTACCGCAAGGACGAGCCCGCCTGGGACGTCCTCCTCGACGTCGACGCCCTCGCGGCGGCGGACGGCGAGGCGTGGGTGTGGGCCGGGGCCGCCGTCCGCTACCCGGACTACGGGCGTGCACTGGTCATGCTCTCGCGGGACGGCTCCGACGCCGTCGTGGTCCGCGAATTCGACCTGGAGGAACGCGCGTTCGTCGCGGGTGGCTTCGAGGTCGCCGAGGCGAAGACCCGGGTCGCCTGGATCGACGAGGACACCGTCTTCATCGGCGCCGACCTCGGCCCCGACTCCCTGACGGCCTCCGGCTACCCCCGCACCGTCCGCCGTTGGCGCCGCGGCACCCCCCTGGAGGAGGCCGAAACCGTCTTCGAGGCCGAACACGCGGACGTCTCCGCCTCCGGCTGGTACGACGCCACGCCCGGCTTCGAGCGGGCCTTCGTCTCCCGGGCCACCGACTTCTTCCACCGTGAGCTCCACCTGCTGGCCGACGGCGACCGACTGGTCCGGATCGACGTCCCGGCCGACGCCGGCGCGTACGCGTACCGGCAGTGGCTGGTCGTCACCCCGAAGAGCCCCTGGCTGGGCCATCCGGCCGGCTCGCTGCTCGTCTTCGACTTCGACGGCTTCCTCGCCGGCGACCGCACCGCTCACGCCCTGTTCACCCCCGACGAGCGCACGGCCCTGTCCAGCCACTGCTGGACCCGCCACCACCTGGTCCTGGACACCCTGGCCGACGTCGCCACCCGGCTGGAGGTCCTCACCCCCGGCCCCGACGGCTGGAGCCGCCGCCCGCTCGCCGACGTGCCGCCGCTGTCCTCGGCGTGCATCACCGACACCGATCCGGACACCTCCGACGAGTACTTCCTCGACGTGGACGGCTTCCTCCAGCCCTCCACCCTCACCCGCGGCCACATCGGCGGCGACACCGAGGTGCTCAAGCAGGCCCCCGCCCGCTTCGACACCGCCGGCCTGGCGGTACGGCAGCACTTCGCCACCTCCCGGGACGGCACCGCCGTGCCCTACTTCGTCGTCGGCCCCGCCGACCGCGACCGGCCCGGCCCGGCGCTGCTCTACGGCTACGGCGGGTTCCGCGACCAGCAGACCCCCGGCTACAACGCCCTCACCGGCCGCGCCTGGCTCGCCCGCGGCGGCACCTTCGTCGTCGCGAACGTCCGCGGCGGCGCCGAATACGGCCCCGCCTGGCACCAGGCCGCCCTCGGCGCCCACCGGGTCCGCTCCTTCGAGGACTTCGCCGCCGTCGCCGCCGACCTCACCGCCCGCGGCATCACCACCCCCGACCGGCTCGGCATCACCGGCGCCAGCAACGGCGGCCTGCTCATGGGCGCCGTGCTCGTCCGGTACCCCGAGCTGTTCGGCGCGGTCGTCGCCAAGGTCCCCCTCCTCGACATGCTGCGCTACCACCGGCTGCTCGCCGGCGCGTCCTGGATCGCGGAGTACGGCGACCCCGACACCGAGGCCGACCGGCCCCACCTGGAGGACATCTCCCCGTACCACAACCTGGCCGCCGGCCGGCCGTACCCGCCGGTGCTGCTGATGACCTCCACCCGCGACGACCGGGTCCACCCCGGGCACGCCCGGAAGGCCGCCGCCCGGCTGCGGGAGCTCGGCCACCGCGTCCTGTTCCACGAGAACACCGGCGGCGGCCACGGCGGCGCCTCCGACAACGAACAGGCCGCCCACAACCAGGCCCTCGCCTACACCTTCCTGTGGCAGCACCTCGGCGGCGACGCAGGATCCTGACGGCCGCCGTCCGGGGCGCGGCGGTCCGGCGGGCGGAAAATGCCTTGCCGCCCGCCGCGGCCCTCGCGGACCATGAAACGCTGTGAGTACCACCCGTCGCCTGTCGGACCTGCTGCCCGACTTCTCGCCGTGGCGTTCCAGCCGTGACTTCCGCACCCTCTTCTTCCAGGGCGCGGTCACGTTCTTCGCCTCCTTCATGGCGATGATCGCGCTGCCCCTGCAGATCAAGGAGCTGACGGAATCCCCGATCGCGGTGGGCGCGATGGGCGCGGTGGAACTCGTACCGCTGGTCGTCTTCGGCCTGTACGGAGGGGCGCTCGCCGACGCCCTGGACCGGCGGCGGCTGATCCTGCTGAGTGAGGCCGGCCTCGGCCTCCTGGCCCTGCTCCTGCTGGTCAACGCCCTGCTGCCGGACCCGCTGCTGTGGCCCTTGTACGTGGTCGCGGCCGGGGTCTCGGCGCTGTCAGGGCTGCAGCGGCCCGCCTTGGACTCGCTGCTCGCGCGGATCGTGCCGCACGAGCAGATGACCGCGGCCGCCGCGCTCAACGCACTGCGCTACCAGATCGGCGCGATCGCCGGACCGGCCGCCGCCGGCCTCGTGGTCGCCTACGCCGGGTACGCCGCCGCGTACGCCATCACCGTCGCCGGGTTCGCCGTCTCGGTCGCCGTGTGCACCCGGCTGTCCCCGGCGCCGCCCGCGCCCGGCGCGGAACGGCCCTCGCTGCGGGGCATCGCCGAGGGCGCCCGCTACGCGTGGAGCAGGCCGGTGCTGTTGGGGACCTACGCCGTGGACCTCGCGGCGATGTTCTTCGCCTTCCCCAACGTGCTCTTCCCCTTCCTCGCCGACGAGCTCGACGCGGTGTGGGCGCTCGGCCTGATGTACGCCGCGGGCGCGGTGGGCTCGCTCGTCCTGAGCGTCACCAGCGGCTGGACCTCGCGGGTACGACGGCACGGACTCTTCGTGGTCTTCGGTGCCGCGGTCTGGGGCGCGGCCGTCGCGGGCGCGGGCTGGTTCACCGAGCTCCCGCTCGTGCTGCTGTGCCTGGCGGTCGCGGGTGCCGGCGACATGCTCAGCGGGCTCGGCCGGGCGACGATCTGGAACCAGACCATCCCCGAGGAGCTGCGCGGCAGGCTGGCCGGCATCGAGGTGCTCTCCTACAGCGTGGGCCCGCAGCTCGGCCAGGTCCGCGCCGGAACCATGGCCGGCTGGACCGGCACCCGCCCGGCGTTCTGGGGCGGCGGTCTGCTGTGCATGGCAGCGGTGGCCGGCCTGTGCACCCTCCTGCCCTCCCTGCTGACCTACGACGCGGACACCGATCGGGACGCGAAGCGCCGCCGTGAGGCCCGGGAGGCGGCGCGGGCGGCAGCGTCCGGCGAGGCGGCAGGGGCGAAGGGGAGCGGCAGCCAGGCCTGACCGCCCGTCGCCACTGCGGCGGCCGCCGCCCGCTTCGAGTGACCCCCTTGCACCGGCGCATGCCCGATGCAAGGGGGCGCGTACTGCGCTGGATGCGCCATTTCCGAAGAAATTCGTGGACCACGCGTGCACAAACGGGCGCTCCGTGCGATGGGCTGAGGCTGGGGAGCCCTTTTCCGGAACTCCGGGTGCCGGAGCGGGGACCGGCGCCCTCCGCCACCGCACATCTCATCGGAAGGTCGCGTACCGACGTGAACGCCGTCCAGACAGTTGCCCACGTGCCGATAAGGGCCGCCGCCGTACCGCTGGTCCGCCCCGTCACCGTGAGGCACCCGCCGCGCCCTTCCGCGACGACGAGCAGCTGTGGGGGAGTAGCGCATGAACGAGGGTGAGCTCGACCCATCCGGGGACCAGGCGGTCTCCAGCGAACTGGCCGGCGTCCTGCCGGTGGACTTCACGGCCTTCCACTCCCAGCACCACCGCGCCTACCTGCGCTACGCCCACCTCCAGCTGGGCACCCGCAGGGACGCCGAGGACACCGTCGACGACGTGTTCACCTTCCTGCTGAAGGTGTGGCAGCACGCCCTGCGCCAGGAGAGCCTGCACGGCTTCGCGTGGGCCGTCCTGCGCGAGCACGTCGAGCGTCGGCTGGCCGTCACCGGCCGGCCGGTGGCCATGGTGGAGACGGCCTGGTTCGCCGCCCTGCGCCGCGCGTCGCGGGAGCGGCTGGAACTGCTGGAGTCCAAGCTCGGGCTGTACGCGGCCATCGCCGAACTGACCGAACGGCACTACGACGTCGTCCTCCTGGCCTTCCTGATGGGCAACGACTACGACACCGTCGCCCGGATGATGGGGATCACCCCCGCCACCGTCCGCTCGCACATCCGCGGAGCCCGCCGGACCCTGTCCCGGAAGCTCGGCCTGGACCGGGCCCCCGGAGAGGAGAAGAGCCAGTGGGCGACATGACACGCGACCGCGGAGCCACCGGCTTCGAGTTGGCCTCCGCCCTGGCGGACGCGCAGGTGCTGGCGGAGGAGTACGCCGGGTACGACGAGTACGCGGCCCTGCGCCGCATCGCGCGCCGCGTCGCCGCCGACCGCGCCCGCTCCGCGGCCCGGACCCGGCCCGGGACCGGCGCAGTGCCCGGGCACGGCGGCGCCGCGGCCGAGTCCGACCACCTCCTCCTGGACGCGGCCTGCCACGTCCGGGCCGCCAGAGCCCTCGACGCCCTGGCCGGACACCTCGCGGACAGCAGAGCCCTCGCCGAACACGCCCTCGCGCCCCGGTCCTGGCCCCACGGCCCCGAGTCCGCGCTGCTGTTCGGCTGCCTGCTGCACCTGGCGGAACGGACGGAGGGTGCGCGGTTCTGGTTCCAGTACGCGGCCGGCGCCGGCTCCCGGGCCGCCGCCCACTGCCTGTACCTGCACCACCTGGCCCGGGCCGAGGTGGCCACCGCCCGCCACTGGAAGCAGTACGCCCGCGCCCTTCCCCCGGACCCCGGCCCGCCGGAGCTGCTGCCGCTCCCGGTCAACCTCGAAGGGGCGCTCGCCGCCTCGGTCATCTGGACCTCCCCGCCCATCACCACCCAGGACCTCACCGCCCTGCCGGCGCCCGGCCGCCCGGGCGGGGGCCGCCACCGGCTCGGCGCCCGGCTGCGGAGGGCCGTCGCCGGGCTCGTGCCGGAGCAGGACCCGGACCTCGGCGAGGTGTTCACCCCGGGCCCGCAGATCGCGGTCGCAGTGGCCCGGCACGCACAGCTCGACCCCGCCCGCCTGACCCAGGCGGCCAACGCCTGGGCGCTGGAAGCCCAGCGCCCCCCGCAGGCACCCCGGGCCCCCCGCCGTTCCGCGGGGGCGCGGCGCGCTCCGGCCGCGCTGGAGGCCGTACACCAGGCGCTGCGCGTGCTGGAGGTGGTGGGGAGGTTCTCCGGCGGGGTGAGCCTCGCGCAGATCGCCCGGCTGACCCGGCTGCCGCAGCTGGTCCTCGGGCGGGTGATGGAGCGGCTGGTCCGTGCGGACCTGGCCACCCCGGTCGGCCCCGGCGCCTACGTGGCGGGCACGGCCCTGGCCCTCACCGGGACCGCCGGGGGGCCCGGCCGGCTGCACGAGACCCTGGCCTGGGTCCGCGACGCGGTGGGAGCGGCCGTGTACCTCGGCCGGTACAGCGACGGCGAGGTCGCCGTCACCCAGTACGCCGACTCGCCCACCGCACCGCCCGTGGAGGAGTGGGTGGACTTCCGTGCGGCCGCGCACGCCTCCGCGGTCGGCAAGGCGCTGCTGACCCAGCTCCCGTACGCGGACCGCAAGGACCACGTGGCCCGGCACCGGCTCGACCGGTTCACCCCGCACACCCTGACCAGCGAACGCGACCTGTTCCGCGAGCTCGACGCCCGGATGCCGCACGAACCGCTGCTGGACCTCCAGGAGTACGCCATCGGCACGGTGTGCGCGGCAGTACCGATCACGGCCGGCCCGAACGCGGAGTGCCTGGCCCTGTCTATGCCGGCCCCCGACCCGCGGCGCCTGCGGCAGGCGGCCGGGATCCTGCAGAGCGAGGCGGCCGCGGTCCTCCTCGCGCTCATCGTCTCCGGAGGTTCGCCGCCGCAGCCGCGGACCACGGGGGAGACCGCCCCGGGCGGGGGACACGGCCCGGGGGTGTGCCGTCACGGAGCGGACGGCACCGACAGAGCCGGCCGGTGCCCCTCGGGGGTGTAGCGGGCCCGTCGCCGGTCACGGCGGGTGCCCCGCAGGGGACAGCGGGCACCCGCCGTGGGGCCGATCGAAGGTAAATCGCCCCAACATCCCATCCTTTGATTGCTTCTGACCGATCCGGTTCATATGGTCCTCAGGCACTCGACGTTGGCTGTTCCCCGCCCCGCGCGACCACCGGAGGTCCGTATGCCCATGACCGGCCGCAAGTCCCACTCGATCCTGGCGGCGGCAGCGCTGCTCTCACTCGGATTCCCCGCGGTGGCCGCTGAAGCGGCCGAGGGGGCGACCTGCTTCGGGCGGGTCGCGACGATCACCGGTTCCGGAACGGTCAACGGAACGGAGGGCGACGACGTCATCATCGGGTCGGCGGCGGCCGACACCATCGACGGCAAGGGCGGCGACGACCTGATCTGCGGCCTGGCCGGCAACGACTCGCTCGCCGGAGGGCTCGGCAACGACCAGGTGGACGGCGGCGACGGCAACGACCTCGTACGCGGTGACCTGATCGGCACCAGGGCGAGCGTGGACGGCGGCGGCAACGACATCGTCTTCGGCGGCGCGGGCGACGACCGCGTCGGAGGCGACAGCATCTCCTTCGGCGGCAGCGCCACGGGCGGCGGCAACGACATGGTCTTCGGCGGGGACGGCAACGACCACCTGGTCGGCGACAGTCGGGGCGGCATCAACGCCTCCGGCGGCGGCAACGACATCGTCGACGGCGGTGCCGGCGACGACAGCATCACCGGCGACTCCTCCGCCGAGGCCACGGCGACCGGCGACGGCAACGACGTCCTCCTCGGCGGCACGGGCACGGACGCGCTCATCGGCGACGGAAACTCGGGCCACAGCGCCCGCGGCCGCGAGGGGAACGGCACCCCCTCCGCCTCGCGTCCGAAGCCCGCGGTCACCCCCGCGCCCGCCCCTGCGCCCGCCCCGGCCCCCGCGGACGCGGCCACGGGCGGCAACGACGTCATGGACGGCGGTGACGCCGCGACGGACTCCTGCGACGGCAAGGGCGGTTCCGACATCTCGCTCGCCTGCGAGATCACCGCGAACGTTCCCTAGCGGTTCTGTCCGGGGAGGCCGTGGCCGGGTGACGCAGGTCCCGACCGGGGGTCCTGAACGGGTGAGGGCCTTCCGGGTCCGGTGCGGATCGTGACGTCCACACCGACCGGAAGGCCCTCGGTCAGGCGTCCTGCCCGCGCACGCACTCGATCAGGTAGTCGCCGTTGTCGGGGTCGACGGTGACGCCGTGCGCCTCGCTGCGGAAGCCGGGGAAGGCCCGGTCGAAGGCCTCCAGGGCGCGCAGGTAGCGCAGCAGCGGGCCGTCGTCGGTGCCGGTGGACTCACCGGGCATGAGGACCGGGATGCCGGGCGGGGTGACGGTCACCATGGCGGCGGCGACCCGGCCGGCCGCCTTGCGGAGCCGGACCCGCTCCGTCCCGCCGCGGATGAGCTGCTGGTAGCAGTGCCGGGGCGGGGCGACCGGCTCGGGCAGTTCCCGGAAGGCCGTGTCGAGGGCGTCGATGAACGCGCCGTCGGTGAGGTGCCGGTGCATCTGCCGGCACAGCGCGCCGAGCGTGGTGCGGGCGTAGCGCCGGGGGAACTGCTCGACGAGCTCCGGGAGGACGCGGTCCAGCGGGGCGTCCTCGTCGTACAGGGCCTTGAAGTCCATCAGGGCGTCCATCAGCGTGCCCCACTTGCCCTTGGTGATGCCCATCGAGAACAGCACCAGGGCGGTGTAGCTGTCGGTCTTCTCCACCACGATGCCGCGGGCGGCCAGGTACGCCGTGAGGATCCGCGCCGGGACGCCCCACTCGGCGGTTTCGCCGGAGGCGGTCACACCCGGGCAGGTCAGGGTCACCTTGACCGGGTCGAGGAGGCAGTACCCGTCGGTGAGGCCGGGGAAGCCGTGCCAGGCGGCGCCGGGTTCGAGCTGCCAGCAACGGGGCTCCCGGCTCAGCAGCGCGGGCGGTGCGTCCTCGAAGGCGGTGCGCTCGCCGGTGGCCGGGTCGATGACCGTGTCGGGCTGCCAGACCCCGAAGAACCAGGCCGGCCGGTCTCCGGCGGCCGCGATCCGCCGGCCCGTCCGGACGACGGCCTGGCGGAACCGGACGGCCTCGGTCACGGCCTCGTCGATCAGCCACTGGCCTTGGGAGCCGTCCATCATCGCGGTGGCCACGTCGAGGGAGGCGATCGCCGGGTACAGCGGGGAGGTGGTGCCGTGCATCATGAACGCCTCGTTGAAGCGCTCGTGTTCGACGGGCGCCCGGGGCGCCGCCTTGACGTGGACCATCGCGCACTGGGAGAGCGCGGCGAGCAGCTTGTGCGTGGAGTGGGTGGCGAAGACGGTGGGCCGTCCGGGCCCCCGCCCGTCGGTCTCGTCAGGAAAGGTGTCCTGGCCGACGGCCATGCCGTAGCGGCCGGCGTACAGCGGGTGGAAGCGGGCGTACGCGAACCAGGCCTCGTCGAAGTGCAGGCGCGGAGTGCTCGGGGCGAAGGCGCGGGCGGCGGCCACGGTGTCGTAGCACAGGCCGTCGTACGTCGAGTTGGTCAGCACCGCGTACTGGGCGTCGCGGGACACCGCCCCGGCCGTCAGCGGGTTCGCGGCGATCCGGGCGGCGACGTTCTCCGCGGTGGTCTCGGCCGGCGGCAGGGGGCCGGCCAGGCCGTAGCCGTTGCGGGTCGGCACGAGGTAGACGGGACGGGCGCCGGAGATCACCAGGCCGTGCAGGATGGACTTGTGGCAGTTGCGGTCGACGAGGGCGATCTCGTCGGTGGTGACGCTGTAGTGGCCTACCATCCGGTCGGCGGTGGAGTCGCCGTGCAGGACGAAGTAGGTGCGGTCGGCGCCGAAGACGCGGGCGGCGTTGCGCTCGGCCTCGCCGATCGGGCCGCTGTGCTCGAAGAGGGAGCCGAGTTCCCCGACCGAGATCGACAGGTCGGTGCGGAACAGGCGTTCGCCGTAGTAGTCGAAGAACGCCCGCCCGGCGGGGGACTTGAGGAAGGCCACGCCGCCGGAGTGGGCGGGGGTGTGCCAGGAGTACTCGTGCGCGTCGTCGAACCGGCGCAGGGCCTTGAAGAACGGCGGCAGGACGTCCTTGTGGTAGTTGCGGGCGGCCGTGCCGACGCGGCCGGCGATGAAGGACGGCGTGTCCTCCAGGGGCCAGATGTAGCCGACCACGGTCTCCGAGACCCACAGGGGCAGCCGCTCCAGGTCCTGGTCGGAGTCGTCGGCCATGACGAGGAAGACCGGCAGGTCCTTGAAGCGGCGCCCGATGTGGCGGAGCACGTCCCCGCCGCCCCCCTCCTCGGGGGAGCCCGAGGGGCCGGGCGGGAGGTCCCAGGCGACCACGGCCGCCGCGAGCCCCGCCTCCGTGCGGAGCGTGGCACGGGCGTCACGGGCGTTGGCCGCCCAGCGGAGTTCCAGTCCCTGGTTTTCCAACTCCTTTCCGATACGGCGGAGTTGTTCGGCGCTGACGCCGCCTCCGAGGGGGTTCTCACGCAGTGCCAGCAGGACCGTGCCGTTCGCCATGTGCCGTTGCCGTTCGCTCATGTGGAGTCGGAATGACGGGAGTTCCGTCGTCGGCAGTCTTCCGGCAGGCCCGGGCCCCGTTCCCGGTCTCCGGCGCTGCTTCACCCGCAGGTGGGGCGTGCGGAGGGCCGCCCTTGACCCGCGGCGGGTACGGCGGCGGCCCTCCGGTGGCCGTGGCGCCACTGCGCCGCGCGCCGGGCGTTCGGTGGTGCTAAGGGCGTACGGCGGCGGCGTGTTCGAGGACGGCCCGGACCTCCGCGGCGATCGCGTCCTCGTTGTGCTCGAACTCCGACCCGGTCAGCGTCTGCGGGTCGGCCGGGAGACCGGTGAGCACCGGGGTGTGCAGGTGGCCCCCGGGCACGTGCGGGGCGAGCTCGGCCCGCAGCCGGTTGGAGCGGTAGGCCACCTCGTTGGAGAGGTAGCCGCCCCCGCCGCCCGCGACGGCGCGCGAGCCCGCCGTCGGGCCGTCGGTCCGGTCGACGGGGGCGGTGCCGCCCGCCGGTATCTCGGTGACGGCCGTGTTCAGGCGCACCGGGAACGGCGTCTGCACGGCTGCGGTGACCGCGTCGGCGGGCAGTGTGGTGCGGATGAACTCCGGGCCGGGGGCGAGGCCCGGGGCGGTCACCGGATGCTCGCGGGTGCCGCCGGAGAGGCTGCGCGTGTTGTCGGGGTACGGGTCAGCGGACCGGGAGCGGCCGGCCCAGGCCTCCAGGGTGAAGGTCCCGGGATAGCCCTGGCTGACCGTGGTGATGAGGTCCGCGGGCGCGGGGCCGCCGGCCAGCCGCGGGGTGAAGGCGCGCTCGACGACGCCGGCGTCGAAGTCCGCGTACCGCACGGGGAGTACGACGGCCCGGACCTCGGCGGTGCTGCCGTCGGCGAGGGTGATGCGCCGCCCGTTGAGCCGCAGGACGGCGGAGCCCGAGGGGTTGGCGCGGCGGATCTCCGTGTCGAGGCCGAAGGGGTCGAAGCCGCTGACGAAGACGCGGCGTACGCCGGGGGCGGAGCGGAAGGCGTTGTCCTTCAGGCCGCGGGAGGCGTCCTCGAAGCGGCTGCGCAGGGCGCTGCGGTCAACGGTGAACGGCGGCTGCCAGCGGGCCAGTTCGGCGGTCATGGCGAGGCGCGCCCAGTACAGCGGCCGGTCGTCGCCGGCGGGGAGGTCGCCGCCGGGCCGCCGACCCTGGGCCCGTTGGACCGCGGCCTGCCAGAGCGCGGTGCCCCAGGCGTCGAGGAGCCGGGAGGCTTCCGCCGGGTTGCGCGTGCTGCACAGGGCGGCGGGGAAGCGGCGTACGAAGTCGCCGAATCCGCCGCGCTCGACGAGTGCGGCGGTACGGGGGTCGGCGAGCCGGGCCTGCTCCGGATCGGGGGCCGCGGCGGAGGGCGGGCGGCAGGCGGCGGAGCCGTCGTCCGCGTGGGCGGGGGCGACGACGGCGGTGGACAGGACGGTGACGAGGAGGGCCGCGACGGATGCGGCGCGCCGTAAGGACATCATGCGATGTGACATTACAAAGCCCTCGTGGCCGCCGACAGCCACCCCTCGGCCCGATGCGGACACCGCCCACGGGAGAGTGAATCACCCGCCTCCGCGGCCGACTGGTATGGGATGGGCCCCGCACACCCCTCACTCGATGGGAGATCCTCATGAAGATCCGTACCATGGTCGCCGCAGCGTCCCTGGCCGTCTGCGCGGCGCTCGGCGCGGCCGGATCCGCCGTCGCCGACAGCACCGCCAACGGCGCCGCCATCGGTTCGCCGGGCGTCCTGTCGGGCAACGTGGTCCAGGTACCGATCCACATCCCGATCAACATCTGCGGCAACAGCATCAACATCATCGGCGCGCTGAACCCGGCGGCGGGCAACCTCTGCATCAACGCCTGATCCCCGGGCAGTAGCCACGCACGCCGTGTGCGGTGCCACCGGACCCGTCGGGTGGCACCGCTCACGCGCGAAAGCACTCCGGTCCGGCGGCCGCCATCCGCTCCCGAGGAACTGTCAGACCCCGTTCCTAGCATGACGTTCATGAGCACCTCGCACGGCGATCCGGCCGCCCAGACCCTGCGCACCCTCCTCGCCCTGCCCCGGCGGGCGTCCGGCGGGCCGGCCGCGCCCGGCGCCGCCGGCCGGGCGGTGGAGGAGGCACGCCCCGCCCGTACCGCGGCCGCCGCCTTCGAGGCCGCCGGCGGGGCCGACGAGGACACCGCCCGGCTGCTGGCCGCGCTGGTACGGGACCACCTCGGCGGATCCGCCGAGCGGTGGCTAGGCCTCCACGACACCCTCGCCGCCCACCGCGGGACCCTTCCCGAACTCCTCGCCGCCGCCCCGCGGCCCCTACCGCCCGCCGCCCCCGGCGAGATACGGCCGCCCGCACCCCGCAGCGTCCACGCCACCCTGGCCCTGCTGCTGGAGCACGCCCGGCCCGAGGACGCCGCCGCGGCCCTGGCCGCGCTCCCCGACCACAGCCTCGACGCGCTGCTCGCCACCGGCGCCCTCCCCGGGCCGACCGTCACCGCCGCCGTCGTGGAGCACGGGGACGCCCGCACCCGGGTCGCGCTCGCCCGCCACACCCGCCTCGACAGCCGGGTGCTGGCCCGGCTGCTCGACAGCGCCGACCCGGCGGTCGGAGCCGCCGTCTACCGCAACCCGCGCACCACCCAGTCCCTGCGCCGCACCCTCGCGCAGCGCCTCCACCAGGTGCCCATGGACGCGCAGCTGTACGCCGAACTCACGGCCCGCGGCACCGACCTGCCGAGCACCTGGCTCGCCCCGCTGCTCGTCTCCGGCGACCCACGGCTGACCGCCCGCGCGCTGACCGCCGAAGTCCGCGGAACCGCCCAGCAGTACGCCCTGGCCCGGGTCTGGGAGCGCAGCGGCCCGGACGGGGTGCGCACCGTCCTCGACGACCCGGACGCCGCGGCCCGGCTGACGCGACCGACCGCCTCCGCCGTCGCCGAGGCCCTCGCCGCGGACGACGGGGAAGGGGAAGGACTGCGCCACCTGCGCGAGCGCGGCGAGCCGTACGAGGACCCGGCACGACTGCCCGCCCTGCTGACCACCACGCGCGGTACGAGCACCCTGAAGACCCTGCTGACCGAGCCGTACGTCCAGGACGCCCGGGCCCTGGCCGAGGCGCACGCCGCGTCCCCGTTCATGCCGAGGGCGAGCGAGGAACTCGCCCGTCACGAGGCGGCGGACGACGCCCAGCGGCTGGCGTTCCGACTGAGCGCCCTCAACGACCCCTGGCAGAAGAGCGCGAGACGCGTCGGCAACACCGCCCCGCCGGGGCAACGCCTCGCCGAGGAGGCCCTGGACTACAACGCCGCCCGGTGGGCCGAGGGCATGGCGGCGGCCGGCCTGCTCGACCCGCTCGACCTGGTCCGCACCGGGCACCCCGCCGTGCACGCGCTCGGCGCACTCGCCCGGCTCGCCGAGCGGAAGCTGCTGACGGACACCGCCCTGGGCGAACTCGCGGAGCTCACCGACCGCCGGCTCGGCGAACGCCCCGAGGCCTGGGCCGCGTTCGCCACCCTCCTGCCCGGGCACCCCGGCACCCTGGCCGAGGTGATCGCGGAGGCGGGCAACGCCCCTGCCGCGGAGCACCGCGACGGTGACGGGGACGAGGCGGGCGAGGGGGAAGCCGACGAGGCCCACGGCCCGGCCGCCGGCCGCTGCGAGACGGAGGCGGCCGCACCGCCCGCCGCCCCGCGGTCGCCGGCCGAGCGGGCCGCCCTCGCCGCCCTCGACCTGCTGCGCACCCTCGCCCCCGGCGACGTCCCACCGCCCGCCGACCCCGGCGCACTGCGGTTCCTCGCCCACTCCCAAGGAGCCGGCCTCCCCGCCCTCGCCGCCACCCCGCAGTGGCTCGTCGACGCCTGCGCACCGCACGGCATCACACCGCCCGGCGAAGAACCCTGGCCGACCGCACCCGGCCGCGCCGCAACGGCGCAGGCCCTCGCCGCCGCCACGACCTGGGCGAGCGGTGTGCAGCACCTCGAACTCGCCCACGCCGCGGGACTGCTGCCGGTGGAAGACATGGTCGCCCTGCTTCCCGCACGTTTCCTGCTGGACCTCCCGTACGACTGGCGCCGCCTCGGCTTCGCCCACGCCTGGCGGGAGGGCACGGCCCGCCTCCTGCGCACCGAACTCGGCACCGACCCCGAGGCCTGGCTGCGGCTCGCGGCCACGGCGGAGGCCGAGGCCGAGGCCGAGGCCGGCGGTGACCGCACGGGCGGGGGCGGACCCACCTGGCCGGACCTGCTCCGCCTCGCCCGGTCCGCAGACACGGCGGTCCCCGGGCACCGGCACCTGGAGCGCAACGGCTGCGCCGCCCCGCGCACCCCCGACGAGGCGATCGAGCTGGGCCGCAGGGCCAGCCTCGGGTGGCCCTGGGCGATCGGCACGCTGCTCTGCCTGGCCGACGCGGATACCGTCGACGCCGTCCTGCCCCGCCTCGGACCGGACGGCCCCTGGAAACTCGCCTCCTACGTGCAGCGCCACGACCGCACGCCCCGGTTCGTGGTCGACCGGCTGCTGGCCGGGCGCGATCCGCAGGCCCTGCGGGTCCTCGCCTCCGGGATCCAGCGCCTGTCGGACTGGGTCCCCGGCCTACTGGCCGACCTCGGCGACCCGGACGTCGACCTGGTCCTCCTGCGCATCGGCGTACCGCCGCACCTCGCCCGCCGGATCGTGGGCCGCTCCCGGCCGGGCACGGGGAAGCCCGGAGAAAACCTCGGAGCACGGGTGCGGGACGAACTGCGGGCCGGCCCGGCGACGGGCACGGGCACGGGCACGGGCACGGGCCGGGAGACGGGTCCGGCGGGTGGCATCCGCTGGCTGGCCTCGGCCGAACCCGAACTGATCGAGGAGGTCTTCGCCCGGCACGGTGACCTGAGCCTGCTGCACCAGGTCGTCGGCTGCCTGCACCTGGCCGAGCACGGCGGCCCGGACCGGCTCGCCGCACTCGTCGGGCGCGGCGTACTGGGCCGGGCGGTGACCAGCCTGTGCGTGAAGGCACTGCAGGCCGGGGATCCGGTCGCCGTGCTCCGCGCCCGCGCGGACCGCGAACTGGCCCCGGCCAAGCTGATCACACGGCTGCGCCGGCACTCCGGGGCGTGGCAGAGCACCGGTGCCGTGTGGAGCGCCCCGTACGACGTGGACTGGCAGGCCCTGGAGGCCGCACACGAGGAGGATCCGCTGCCGCAGTGGTCCTCCCTCGTCAACCATCCCGACGCCCCGACCGGACTGAGGCTCCGCCATGCCGGGCTCGTGCACGAGCCCGGACCGGAGGGCCTGCCCGACGGCCCCGAGCTGACCCGGGCGCGGGCCCGCCACGGTCTGGGCACGCTGTGGTCCTGTGCGCTGACCACCCAGCTCGACGGGCTCCTGGCCTCCGGCCACCTCGGGGCGGCCGACCTACTGCACCAGGTCGCCCCGGCGGCCCGGGTCCTCGCCTACCTGGGCGGTGCGTCCCGCCGTACGGACGCCCCGGCGGCGGCGGCCGAGGCGCTGGCCGAACTGACGGCCCTGGTCGGGACCCGGCTGGGCACCGACCCGGAGGCCTGGGAGCGGATCGTCGGGCGACTGACCGGCCGCGACCCGCAGTGGGACGGCATGTCGACGGTGGCCGCACTGTTCGCCTGACGGGCCGCTACGACACCCCCCGGATGCGACGGACCAGCACCGATCCGGCCAGGGCGAGGGTGCCCGCGAGGGCGTACAGGGCCGTGTAGCCCCCCAGGTGGGTGACCACCGGGGCGGCCACCGCCGGGGCCAGGACCTGCGGCAGGGCGTTGGCGATGTTGAGGACGCCGAGGTCCCTGCCGTGGTCCGCGGCCGTCGGCAGCACGTCCGTGAGCAGGGCGAAGTCGACCGCCGTGTAGACGCCGTAGCCGATGCCGAGGACGAGCGAGGCGACGATCGCGCCGGTCCAGGTCTGCCACCCGGCGAGGAGCAGGGTGGCCGCCGAGATGACCAGCCCGGATCCGATGACGTAGGCCTTCCGCCGGCCCGAGCGGTCGGACAGGACACCGCCGACGACCACCGTGGCCAGGACGGTGGCCGCGTTGAGGGCCGTCAGGACCAACACCCCCTCGTCCGCGTCGCCTTCGTACCGTACGGCGTCGGTCAGGTAATACAGCAGGTACATCGTGCTGACCGAGTACGACAGGTTCATCAGGAACCGGGTGAGCCAGGCCCACGCGAAGTCGGGGTGGCGGCGCGGGTCGATCCGGAAGCCGGCCAGGAAGGCCCGCCCGCGGAAGACGGGCCGGTCGGCGGGGGCCAGGCAGGTGTCACCCCGCAACAGCACGTACGGGACGGCCGCCAGCAGGGCGAACGCCGCGCAGGCGGCGTACCCGGCGGCGATCCCGCCCGCGGACGCGGCCAGCGCGGTGCCGAGCAGGATGCCCGCGACCTGGGAGACGCCGAGCCAGCCCCCGACCAGCCCGCGCTGCCCGGGCGGCACCCGGTCGGGCACGGCCGCGGTCAGCGCGGCGAACGCCGCGTTCAGGCCCAGCTGCGCCAGGCACCAGCCCGCGGTCACCGCGGCGATGCTGCCGGCCCGGGCCAGGGCGAGCAGACCGGCCGCGCCGGCCGCGACGCCGCCGACCACCCAGGGGATCCGCCGGCCCGCCGCCGCCGTCGTACGGTCGGACAGGGCCCCGAAGACCGGGTTCGACACCATCGACACGGCTGCCCCGACGCCCGTCACCAGGGCGAGGGCCGAGGCCTTGGCGTCCGGGGCGAGGAGTTCGGCCTGGCGGGCGAGGAGCAGTTGCAGCGGGCCGAACCAGCCCACCCACACACCGAGGTTGGCCAGCGACAGCGCCGCCACCCACGGTCCATCGACCCCGCCGAGCCGGCCGGCCCGGCCGGGCCGGGCTTCGGTCCCACCCCGGCCGGCCAACGTGCCGGCTCCGTCGGCCGGGCCGGCCGGACCGGCCGGGCTGTCCGTCGGGCCGGCGGTCATCTGCCGCTCTTGATCACGGCGCGGTACCAGTCGTACGAGTCCTTGGGCGTCCGCTCCAGCGTTTCGTAGTCCACGTGCACGAGCCCGAACCGCTGTCGGTACCCCTCCGCCCACTCGAAGTTGTCGAGGATCGACCAGATGAAGTAGCCGCGGACGTCGACGCCCTGCTCCATGGCCCGGTGCAGGGCCCGCAGGTGCCCCTCGTGGTAGGCGATCCGCCGCGCGTCGGCGACGCGTCCCGTGGCGGGGTCGGGCCCGTCGCCGTACGAGCAGCCGTTCTCGGTGACGTAGAGCGGCGGCAGCCGGTCGCCGTAGCGCTCCCGCAGGCCCACCAGTAGCTCGCGCAGCCCGTCCGGGACCACCGGCCAACCGAAGTCGGTCTGCTCGTACCCCTCGATCGGGCGGATCCCGAACGGCAGGTCCGCCGGGATGCCGATCCCGCCGAAGGCGGTGGCGGCGCCGTCCGGCTCCGGCGCCCCCACCAGCATCGGGTTGTAGTAGTTGACGCCGTACCAGTCGAGCGGGGCCGAGATGGTCCGGAGGTCCTCCGCCACCGGCCCGGGCAGGAGCGCGGCCAGCCCCTCGTCCGGATAGGCGCCGGTCAAGACGGGGTCGGCGAAGAGGCGGTTCGTGAGCAGGTCGTACAGCCCGGCGGCCGCTCGGTCGGCGTCGGTGTCGCCGGCGGTCCACACGGGGCTGTGCGAAGCCGCCACGCCGATCCGGCGGGCCCCGGCGGCGCGCAGGGCCTGTACGCCCAGGCCGTGCGCCAGCAGCTGGTGGTGGGCGGCGGGCAGGGCGTCGAAGACCAGCTGCCGGCCCGGGGCGTGCTCCCCGAGGCCGTAGCCGAGGAGGGTGACCTCGGCGGGCTCGTTGATGGTGATCCACAGGGGCACGCGGTCCGCGAGGCGCTCCGCGACCACCGAGGCGTAGGCGGCGAACCGTTCGGCGGTCTCCCGTGCGAGCCAGCCGCCGCGTTCTTCCAGGGCGAGCGGGGTGTCCCAGTGGAAGAGGGTGGGCACCGGGGTGATGCCCCGGGCGCAGAGCTCGTCGACGAGCCGGTCGTAGAAGTCCAGCCCGCGCGGGTTGACCCGGCCGTGGCCGTCCGGCAGGACCCGCGACCAGGAGACCGAGAACCGGTAGGCGTCGACGCCGAGCCCGGCCATCAGGGCCACGTCCTCGCGGTAGCGGCGGTAGTGGTCGGTGGCGGTGTCGGCGTGCGAGCCGTCCTTGATCCGTCCCGGTTCCCTGGTGAAGGCGTCCCAGGAGGAAGGCCCCCTGCCGTCGGCCGAGAGGGAGCCCTCGATCTGGAAGGCGGAGGCGGAGACCCCCCACACGAAGTCCGGGGGGAAGCGGGGGAAGCCGGCAAGGGGTGCGGGGACGGGCGCGGTCATACGGGCTCACTTCGGTCGCCGGGGTGCAGGGTGCTGTGCGTGCTGTGCGTGCTGTGCGTGCTGTGCGTGCAGTGCGTGCGGTGCGGTGTGGGCTGTGCGCTGTGCCACCCGCACTGTTGGGCCCCGGAGGCCGCCGTGTCAATGGAAAGTGAACATTCCTCAGCTTCTCGCGTCGGCCCGGGTCACCACCAGCGGCGGCCGGACCCGCTCGGCCGCCCAGTCGTGCGCCCGCACCAGGGCCGGGTCGGCGAGGCCGAGCGCCTCGTCCACCGTCGGTCGCTCCTGGACCAGGTCCCCGAAGTCGCAGCGGTCCAGCAGCGCCGGCAGCAGGGACACGGGCCAGGCGTGGTTGCGCACCTCCTGCCAGGACCCGTCCGTGCGGCGCAGCCGCAGGGCCAGTTCCCCGCCCGGACGGTACGGACCCCCGGGCGCCCTCCCGCCGCTGCCGATCCGCAGCGACGCGTAGTCCAGACCGGTGCAGTCGGGATCGGTGCTCAGCAGCACCAGCGGGGCACCCGGCCGGAGCAGTCGGCGGATCTCGGTGAACACCGCCAGCACCGCCTCCTCCGTGGCCAGCGAGGCGAGCACGTGATTGCACATCACCGCGTCCGCGCACTCGTCCGGGAGACCGGTCACCCGGCCGTCCTCGACCAGGTGGAACTCCGCCACCGCCCCCGCCCCGCTCCGCGCCAGCGCCAGCATCTCGGGGGAGGTGTCCACGCCCACCACCCGTGCGCCCAGCAGCCGCGCCGCCCGGTCGGCCACCCGCCCGGGCCCGCAGCCGTAGTCCACGAGGACCGAGCCCGGCCCGACCCGGTGGGACAGCGCCCGGAACACGAAGGGGTAGCCGAGCAGCCAGTCGGTGGCCGCCTCCACTGCCGCGAACGCCTCGGCCCCGGCAGCCCCGGACCACGTTCCGCCTCCGGCCTCCGGCGCGGGGCGGCTCCGTCCGTCTGATCCCGCTGATCCCGCTGATTCCGCTTCCTTGCTCACAGCACCCCACTATCGGCCTGCGGCCCCGGCCCGGTGCGGCGGCACGCCCGGCCTCTTCGCACGCTGCCACCGGCCGTGACGGCACGGGCGCCGCGGGCACGATCCAGGCCCAGGAACGGGCCCCGGCCACTGACCCGGGGGCGGGCCGGGCGTTCCGCCGGGCGTACGCGGACCGGACCGCGGCTGACGACGGACGGCCGTACGGCATCCGGGCGACCCGGAACGGCGTCTGCGCGAGGGCTACCCGTACCGGGTCGAGCGGCACGATCAGGAGGTCCGGTCGCGGGCGGCGGCCGTGCGGCGCTCCTGACACACCGGCCGAGCGGCCCCGGACACGGGTGTCACGGGGCGCCCGGGCCGGCTTCGGGTTCGGTGGTGCCGTCGGTGCGGGCGGCGAGACCGGCGAGGTCCAGCGCACGCTCCATGGCGGGCAGGTCCAGCTCACCGGCCGGTACCCGGCCCGCCAGCTCCTCAAGGGTCCGGCGCCCGAGGCGGTAGCCCTCGGCGGCCGCGGTCAGCTCCGCCGCCTCGGAGGCCTCCAGGTGCAAATCCCCGAAGAGCTCCTCGCGCACCGCGAAGCGGCTGATCCCGCAGTCGAGTCCGTCGTCCTTCAGGTCCTCGGGGTACGGGGCGCGGGCCCAGGCCCCGTTCTCGTACCAATAGACGCAGCCCAGTTGCCAGCCGTCGAGCAGGTCGCGCAGCGTCTCGTACGGGAGCCAGTCCGGGCCCCCGGCCAGCATGTCGACGGGCGGCTCGTGCCACTTGACGCCGCTGGACTCGTCCTCGCCGTAGAGCACGTAGCGGCCGCCGCCCAGCGACTCCATCGCCCACCAGGTGCAGCCGCAGTCGTCGAGGCGCAGCCCGGACCCGTCGACCCAGGTGCCGGTGCGGTGGACCCCGCGGTCCTCGTCCTCGGTCCTCGCCGACAGGACGGCGGCCAGGGCCCAGCGCGCCCAGAGCACTTCTGCCGGGGGCAGGTCGCCGGGCTGTCCCGGGCGGTTGATCGTCATGGGGTCCTCACTGTTCGTGGCGGTGGTGGCCGGCTCGACATGATCGTAGACATCGGGCACGACGATCCCTCGGGCGGCAGCCGTTCGTATGCTGATCCGCATGGTGCGACTGGAGCGTCTCAGGATCGGACACGCCGATGCCCTGCTGGCCTTCGAGCGGGAGAACCGGGCCTACTTCGCGCGGTTCGTACCGGACCGCGGGGACGCGTACTTCACGGACTTCGCCGCCCGGCACCGGGCCCTGCTGGCGGAACAGGACGCCGGCGTCTGCCACTTCCACGTGGTGCTGGCCGATGGCGGCGCCGGGGACGGTGAACTGGTCGGTCGGGTCAACCTCGTGGACGCCGCCGGGGGGAGCGCCGAGCTCGGTTACCGGATCGGCGAGCGCGCCGCCGGACGGGGCCTGGCGACGGCCGCGGTCGCAGAGGTCTGCCGCTCGGCCGCCGACGCGTACGGACTGTCCTCGCTCACCGCTGTCGCCGCCGTCGACCACCCCGCGTCCCGGGCCGTGCTCGTGCGCAACGGCTTCACCGAGACCGGCCGGACCACGGCCGCCGGCCGCCCAGCCGTCACTTACGCCCGCAGCCTCACGCCCCGGCCGTGACCGCCCCGGCGCGGTCACGGACCGCACCCCGGGCAACAGCCCGTACGCAGTGCGGGCCGGCTAAGGGGCGGGTGGTTCCTGGGCGAACGTGACGACGGCTGCCAGGTCCGCGCCGGCCCGGAGCAGCGCCACGGTCCGTGCGGCGATCAGGTCGAGGCGTCGACGCAGGACGCGGCGGGCATCTTCTCGACCGTCGAGCCGGTGCAGGGAGTCCACGACCTCGCGCACCGCGGCAATGCCGTAACCGCTGCTGCGGAGGGCCGTGACGATCCTGGCCGCCCTGATCGCCGGAAGGCCGTAGCGACGTGCTCGCAGCGACGTCACCCGCTCGGGGGAGACGAGCCCTTCCTGCTCCCAGAACCGCAGGGTCGAGGTGCGTACACCGAGGGCTCCGGCGAGCTCCGTGATCGTCATGGCGTCACGCTCCTGCTCGAAGCCGGCGGTGTGCGCTTCGGCCTCGATCGCCTCCAACGCCTGCAGGGCGCGCAGGGATTCGTCGCGCTCCCGGGCGAGCCGAACGTGCACACCGTTGATCGACGAGGCGGCCTCCGCGATCGTTCCCGTTCGCAGCTCCGCGAGCATCCGCCGGGCTGCGACGGGCCCCACGGCACCTGCGAGTCCTCGATAGGCGCGCAGGGCCTGCACGTGGATCGGCGCGTAGGCGCGGTAGCCGCTGTCCGATCGGGCGGCCGGGGGAATGACGCCCAGCCGTTCCAGGTCGCGCACCTGTTGCAGCGAGTACCCCGACTCCCTGGCCACATCGATCGTTCTGAGCCGTACCCGTTGGGAACCGTTCACCGGCCCGGACATCGCCAACCCCACATCAGCACTTGAAGGTGATGCTTGAACCATGAGTATGGAACAGATCATCGCGACCGTGCGTCGCTTCGACGGCGCGCTCGTGCTCGTCCCGGGACCGGGGAGCGACTTTCCCGAACCCGCGTGGGGCGACGCGTTCTTCTACTACGCCCCCGACGGCCGGGTGCCGCACCGCGTGCAGCCGTACGGGACGATCGTCACCAAGGACCATCCCGGCGACACCGCTTCCGACCTCGACCCTCCTGGCCGCTGGCGGGTGAACGTCCACGTCGACCGTGCGACGTTCCGGGAGCTCACCGGAGAGGAGCCGCGCAGCCTCCGCCGCCCCCGCGACCACGCAGCCGTCGACAGCGTGCTGCCGCATCCGGTGTACGGCGCGGTCGGCTGGATCTGCGTCGTCAATCCCGGTGAGAGGACGACGGACACGGTCGTGCAGCTCCTGCGCAGCGCCCACGACGCTGCTCGTGCCCGGTTCGAGCGGCGGCGCGAACCGGGAGGACCGCCGAAGAACGCTTGACCTCGACTTTGCTTCAGGTCTTACGGTTCTCGAACCGGCGATCCCCAGGGGGCTGCCGGACGACCACTCACGAGGGGGAAGCCGACCATGGCGACACCGAAGCCGCTGACGGCACCGCAGGACCAGTCCGACGCCGAACTCGCCGCGCAGCCGGCCGCGTACTGGACGGGGGTGGCCCACGAAGCGCTGATCGCCTTCACCCGGGCCCGGCAGGCCGAACTCGGCTTCACCCAGCCCCAGTACTGGCTGCTGCGCAACCTCTCGGAGCACGACCTCTCGCCCGACGGGCACGGCATGACCGTCCCGGAACTCCGTCGGGCCATGGCCGGCTACCTCCGTCCGGAGGACGACCTGGGGGCCGAGGCGGAGACCCTGCTCCGGCAGGGGAGGCTGACCCGCGACGGCGACGGCCGGTTGTGGATCACCGAGGCGGGGGAGGAGGCCCGTACCCGCATCAAGGCGCACGCCCCGACGATCCGCGCCCGCATGCACGAGGGCATCGACGACGCCGACTACGTCACCGCGTTGAAGGTACTCCGGCGGATGATCCGGAACACCGGGGGCCGCCTGCCCTGAGGCCACCGGCGGGCATTCCGCCCGGGCCCTCGGGCGTCGGTCCCGGAGACGGCCGGACCGTTCCCCCCGGCCGTCTATACGATGGCGTACGCATCACGGGCGCGGGTGAGGAGAAACGGATGGGTGCGACGCGGACTCCGCGCGGCAGGTGGATCGAGGAGGGCCTGCGCGCCCTCGCCGCCGGCGGACCGGAGGCCGTCCGGATCGAGGTGCTCGCCCAAGCCCTCGGGGTCACCAAGGGCGGCTTCTACGGCTACTTCCGCAACCGGGAGGCGCTGCTGGCCGAGATGCTCGACACGTGGGAGGAGGAGGTCACCGAGAAGGTGATCGAACGCGTCGAGAGCGCCGGCGGTGACGCCAGGGCCAAGCTGGACCAGCTGTTCACCATCGCCGCGACCGCCGAGGAGCCCGCGATGACCGTGGCCGCGGACCTGGCGGTCCGCGACTGGGCGCGGCGCGACGAGGAGGTCGCCCGGCGGCTGAAGCGCGCGGACAACCGGCGCATGGAGTACCTGCGCTCCCTCTTCCGCTCCTTCTGCCCCGACGAGGACGAGGTGGAGCTGCGCTGCATGATCACCTTCTCGCTGCGCATCGGCAGCCCCTTCATCGCGGCCGACCACGCCGGCCGCACCCGGGCCGAAGTCATGCAGCTGGCCAGGCGCCGCCTCCTGAGCCGGCCGGTCAACTCCTGAGCCGGCGTTACAGATCCTGAGCCGGCGTGTCACCTCGTGAGCCGGCCGGTCACACCCTGGGCAGGCCCGTCACCTCCCGGGGCGGCGGGGCCGACAGGCCGGCCACCCGCCGGCTCCTCACCCGCCGCCGGCGAGCCGGCGTTCGAGGGGCGTGCGGTAGCAGGGGGTGACGCGGGTGTCGGCGAGGAACGCGGACAGCCGTTCGGTCTCGGCCCGTACGGCGGCGCGGGCCGCGGGGCCGGGATCGGTGAGCAGGTGGTGGACGATCCGGCCGTCCGCGCGCTGGGCCCAGCCGCCGATGATGCGGCCGTCCCACCACACGGTGGGGCCGATGTTGCCGTTGCGGTCGAAGAGGTGCGCGGTGTGTGCCGGGTCCAGGTACCAGCCGCGGTGCCGCCAGCCCATCGCCGTCGGGTCGAGGCCCGGCAGCAAGGCGGCCGCGGGCTCCGTGGCGGGCGGTTCCTCGTCCGGGTCCCCGTGCAGGACGTAGCCGGTGCCCTCGTCGAGGGTGACGGCCCGGGCGCCGGTGGCGGCGAGGGCCTTGCGGCTGTCGGTGACGGTCCAGCCGGTCCACCACTTCAGGTCGTCGAGGGTGACCGGCCCGAACGCCCTGAGGTAATGGCGGGCCAGGACGGTCCGCGCCGCGGCCGGGGGCAACTGCGGCAGCGGCCGGGCCGGCGCCCAGTGGAACTGCGCGGAGGTCCACGACCCGGCCGGCCGGGTCCGCCGGATGCGGCCCTCGGCGGCGAGCACACCGAGTACGGGGGTACTCGCCCGCTGTCGGGTTTCGTACGGCTTGCCGGGGGAGACCACGATCTGCTCCCGCAGCGCGGGCACGTCGGCGGCCAGCTGGGCGGCGGTCGCCCGGCCGCGCGCCGCGAACGCCGCCAGGACCTCCTGCTCCACCGCGGCGTAGCGCGTCTCGTCCCAGCCGAGCTCCGTGCGGAGCCGGGCGGCGGCCTCGGCGCGGTGGCGGCCGGCTCCGGCACCCGCGGTCGCGGACTGCACGGCCGGGGCCAGCGCGGCCGGTACGACGAACATGGTGCGGCGCATGCACCGTATGCGCTCCAGCGCCGGGCTCCCGCAGGCGGACCCGGCCTCGTACAGGGAGCCGTCGATGGCGGCGGCCGTGGGCGCGCGCATCCGGGCGGCCGCGGCGAGGAACACGGTCGCCGGGTCGGTGGCGTGCAGGCCGACCAGGGCCTCGGCCACCGCCTCCGCGGTCTCCTCCCGGACGGAGGGTGCCAGGCGGTGGCGGAGCACCAGGCGGGCACGGCGCCCGGCGGCGGTGATTCGGGGCAGGTCGGCCATGGCGGTGCTCAGCGGACGACCTTGATGCCGAAGTGGGTGCCGAAGCCCAGGGCGAGGCCGATGGCGCTGTGCAGGTGGGCGTACATCTCCATGCCGCGGGCGGACACCAGCGGCCCCAGGTCGAGGACGTCCTCCCAGCCGTACGCCTCCAGCAGGTCGACGGCGTGCTGCTTGGCATCGGCGTGTTCCCCGGCGACGAACATGGTGTGCGCGCCGCCGCCCACCGCCTTCGGGTCGACGACGGTCGCCTGCTCCTGCGTGACGAAGGACTTCACGACCTTGGTCCGCGGCAGGGCCCGCTGGATCTGCTCGCCGAGGCTGTCGGTGTCGCAGGGCTCCATCATCGGCATCACGCCCCACGGCGTGGGCCACGGGTGCTCGACGTCCGGGTCGTACACGTACGGGACGGCATAGTCGATGAGCGTCTTGCCGGCGAGGGCGCCGGAGATCGCCGACAGTGCGGCCACGGCGCTGTGCCCGTCGATGCCGTTGATGACCACCTCGTCCGCGGCGGCCGCCGCCTCCCCGAACGGCAGCAGGGTGAGGCCGGGGTGCTCGGCGAGCCAGGTGCGGAACGGCGGGTTGCCCATCATGTCCGGCTCGGTCCGGGCCGTGGTCGCCCGGGGGTCCCGGGTGCCGACGAAGACCTCGTGCCCGAGCCCGGCGAGGCGGGCGGCATGCGGGCGAGCGCCCCCGCCGGTACCGAGAACTGCAATTTTCATGGGAAACCTTCCGATTCGTTCCTGCGGACGGACCCACCGTAGGGAGATTTCAGGACAGGGTGTGTCCTCTGACTCGGGCACGATGGGATCCATGACGAGCGAAATGACCGCCCGGATGCTGCGCCTGCTGTCCCTGCTGCAGACCCGCCGGGAGTGGTCCGGCGCCGACCTGGCCGAGCGGCTGGAGGTGACCGTCCGGACCGTGCGCCGGGACATGGACCGGCTGCGCGAGCTCGGCTACCCCGTGGAAAGCGCCCGCGGGCACGCCGGCGGCTACCGCCTGGCCGCCGGTACCGAGCTGCCGCCCCTCCTCCTGGACGACGACGAGGCCGTCGCCATCGCCGTCGCCCTGCGCACCGCCGCGGGGGGCCTGACCGGCATCGAGGAGACCGCCCTGCGGGCCCTGGCCAAACTCGAACGGGTCCTCCCGCGGCGGTTGCGCGGCCGGGCCGCCGCCCTGCAGACCGCCCTGACCGGCATCGTCTGGGAGGACCGCGGGCCGCGGGTCGACCCGGCCCTGCTGTCGGTGCTCGCCACCGCATGCCGCGACCACGAGATCGTGGCCTTCGCGTACACCGCCCGGTACGGGGCTCCTGCCGGCGGGGACGGGAGCGCCGTACGGCGTCGCGTCGAGCCCTGCCACCTGGTCGCCTCCGGCAACCTGTGGTACCTCCTGGCCCACGACACCGACAGGGACGACTGGCGCCTCTTCCGTCTCGACCGCATCAGCCAGGCCACCCCCACGGGCCGGCGCGCCGCGTCCCGAACCGTCCCCGGCGGCGATCCCGCCGCGTTCGTCGCCGCCCGCCTGTCCGCGGTCCCCACCCGCCACCGGGCGGTCGCCACAGTCCGCGCCCCGGCCGACGACGTCCGCGCCCGGATCCGGGGCCTGGGCCCGCGGGTCCACCCCGTGGACGCCCGGACCTGCCGCGTCGACGCCTCCGACGACTCGCTGACCCGGATCGCTCAGACCCTGGCCGGCCTCGACGCGGACTACGACCTCGACGCCGACCCCGACGTCCTCGCGCACTTGCGGACCACTGCCGGCCGCCTCCTGCGCGCCGCGGGCTGAACCGCCGGCCCGGTTCACCCGGGCCCGGCCTCCCCCGGCGGACCGTTTCCCACCATCGGACGGAATGACGGTCCGCCCCGGGTGGAACCGGCCGCGGGCTGCCGCTGCCCCGGGCCCGGGGCGTGCACAGTGGGGGACCCACCTCCGGTGCGGGGACGTGACGCCCGGCGCCGGTGCGTGCCGGGTGGCCGCCCCGCGCCGCCCCATTCCAGGAAGGGTCGCACCAGATGCCGTTCGCGACGGGCGTGCTCCCCACCGTGCTCCCCACCGTGCTCCCAGCAGCGCTGTCCGCAGTGCTCTCCGCCGTACTGTTCCTGGCGCCGGCGGGCCGACCCCCCGCCTCCGGCCCCCCGCCCGCGCCCCGCCACCTGCCCCGGTCCGCGCCGGGAGCCGTACCCGCGTCCGCGCCGGGAGCCGTACCCGCGTCAGCGCCGGGAGCCGTGTCCGGGGTCGGCGCCGTGCCCGTGGGCACCCTCGCCGCGCCGTACGACAGGCAGCCCCTGCACCCGACCGCCCTGTTCAGCGTGAAGGCCCCGCACAACGCGGCGGCACAGGAGTTCAGCGTCTCCACCACCCGGATCTCCCGCGTCGCCGTCTACCTCGCCAGTACGGCCGCCACCGGCAGGGTGACCGTGCAGATCCGCCGCGACAAGGCCGACGCCGCCTCCGTCCTCGCCTCCCGGACCGTCACCCTGGAGTCCCTGGGCGGCGCCGGCGCGGGCTGGCTGGAGTTTCCGCTCGGCGCCGACGTCACTCCCGGAACCACCTACCACCTGTACCTCCAAGCCACCACCACCGAGAGCAAGACCATCGCCTGGTACGGCACGACCACCAGCGTCCCCGGCTCGCTGACCAGCTGGAACTACGACAGGCCGTACTGGGGCGGCTGGCACGCCTCCCCCTCCTCCCGGCTGGCGTTCCGGGTGAACCCGCCCGACACCGACCGCTGCGGCGAGACGGAGCCGTGCTACGTGCCCACTTCGGCGCTCGCAGCACGCACCGCAGGACTGCTGTCCAACGGCACCGCCACCGAGGCCGTACCGCCCTCCTTCGCGGTGGGCGCCGCGTACGTCGACGGCAGCAACGTCCTGACCCTCCCGTCCGGGCGACGCCGGTACCTACCCGCCGGGGCGCAGAAGTCCGCCGTGGTACCGGCGGACGATCCCGGCGCGCAGGCGCAGATCGCCGAGAGCCGCGCCTGGCTCGCCGCCGGCCGGGTCCCGGGCACCACCGCCGACCGGCGGGCCGCGGCGCAGCGCGCCCTGTTGTCCATGCGGGCACTCCTCCAGCCGAACGGGGCCTTCGCCGCGGCCTGGTCGCCGCCGTGGGAGTACTCGTGGCCCCGCGACGGGGCCTTCGCGGCCGTCGCGTTCGCCGCCACCGGCCATGACGAGGAGGCCTACCGGATCCTGCGCCACGACGCCGACACCCAGCGCGCGGACGGGACCTGGGAGGCCCGCACCAAGCTGGACGGCAGCGGCCCGCCGGACACCCGGGCCTGGCAGCTCGACGGCAACGGCTGGGTCCCCTGGGCCACCTGGCACTGGTACCGGACGGCGCCGGCCGTGGACCGGGACGAGCGACTGCGCCTGCTGTACCCGATGGTGGGCCGGGCCGCCGACCACGCGGCCGCCAGCCTCGACGCCGACGGCCTACCGCCCGCCTCGCCCGACTACTGGGAACTCGGCACGGACGCCCCCAACATCGGCACTGCCGCCCCGCTGCTGGCCGGCCTCAACGCCGCGGCCGACCTCGCCGACCGGCTCGGGCACGCCCAGGACGCGGACCGCTGGGCCCTCGCCGCAGGGCGGCTGTCGGACGGCATCGCCGCCTCCTTCGCCCCGCTCGGCTACCCGCGCACCGCCGACGGGGCACACGGCCGCGACAGCGCGGCCGCCTTCATGGCACCGCCGATCAACCGGGCCCCCGCCGACCTGCGGGCGGCGCTGGACTCCACCCACCGGGCGCTGCTGCTGCCCAACGGGGGGCTCTCGCCCGGCAACGACCCCGGGTTCAGCTGGGGCTCGTACGCCTGGACCGCCAGCACCAGCTTCTTCGCGCTGGCCTGGGCCCACCTGGGCGAGACCGGGAAGGCGCACGGCGTACTGGACTGGGTGCTGTCCAAGCGCAACGGCCTCGGTGAACTCCCGGAAACCGTCAACGGATCCGGCCACCCCTCGTCCGTCGCCCCGCTCGGCTGGACCGACGCTCTGCTGCTGATGACGGAACTCGCCCTGGAGGGCAGTCCGCTGCCCGCGCCGCCGCTGCGGGCGGCCCGGGCCGGGGCGCGGTAGCGGCGCGCCACGCGTGCCAGCAGGCACGCGTGGGTGGCCGCACGGCGAACGGGCCCGGCCCCGGCTCCGCTCCCGGGCCCC
>NZ_JBHWJJ010000054.1:0-44985 GCF_042732005.1 Streptomyces sp. NPDC059851
CCTCCAACACCTCATCGCCACCTGGACCGGCACCTGCCCCACCTGCCAGCAAACCATCCCCTGGCAGCCCTACGACACCACCTAACAAAGCACTACTAGTGCTCTGGCCGGAACGGTTCACCGCCTTGCGACGCCCGGCACGGCACCTCGCTGCGTGGTCGGACCGCGCGAGTGCGCCGGTTACGAGCTGCGGCCCTCCGCCTTGCGATGCACCGCACCGGACGCCGTGAGCCGGCAAACCCTTCCGGCCAGAGCACTAAGCCCGCGGGCCGACGGCCGGGGCCAGCCGCGGGGCCTCGGCCGCGGCGTCGACGGGAGGCCCCCCGGCCTCGACCCGCTGCGCCAACTCCCGCGCCCACGCCACCAGCCCCGGCACGTCGACCCCGTACGCCTCCGGAACCGGGGCGGGATCCAGGGCGTCGGCCCCGCGCCGCAGCAGCCGGGCCCCGCCCCGGGCGTTCCCGCGCGCGGCATGGGTCAGGCCGACCGCCAGCTGCGCGAGCCCCCGCCACAGGGGCGCCTCCCCCGCCGGCCCGGACTTCCAGGCGTCCTCGAACACCTCGTGCGCGTGGAACGGCATCCCGGCGTCCAGCAGCCGCTGCGCCTCCGCGACCGTCTCCACCGGTGCCCGCACCACCCCCTCGGGCTGGCGCGGCACGCCTGGCTCCCCGTAGGGCAGTGGCCGCCCCAACCCGTCCCTCGGCCGTGCGCTCCGCGCCCGCCCGGCAGCGTCCCGATCCCGTCCGTCCATGCGGCCATCCTGCCCCGCGACGGATACCCGTGCATACGCACCCCTCAACGTGGGGTAATGTTCTGCATGTGCCGCCGGGGAGGTAAAACCCCACGTGGGAAGCCCCACAGCAGCACAACGGGACGTGGCGCAGCTTGGTAGCGCACTTGACTGGGGGTCAAGGGGTCGCAGGTTCAAATCCTGTCGTCCCGACCGTGCGGAAACGCAGGTCGTAGATCGAAGGCCGTTCTCCCATCCATGGGAGGGCGGCCTTTCGTGCGTCCGGGGTGCCGCCCTCCACGTCGAAACCGACCGCTCCGTTAGCATGTTCGAGCCAACGCTGACCAAGTTGAATCATGAACATCGGCTGAAGAATTGATATCTGCGGTTTCGCGCGTGCTGGCGCGCATCGACGGGGGAGCCGGGTCCGCTGCATGGCGCCGGCCGCGGGTGGTGCTGTGGGCCGCGGTGAGCGTGGTGGCCCTCGGATTCCTCATCGCCCTGGAGATCGCCGCGCGCGGTTACGGCGTGCCGGGTCCGATCACCGCCCAGGCGCGCGAGGTGATCTTCGCTCCCGCATCGGGGACGGTGCTGTACGCCAGCATGACGCTGATGCTGGTGGTGCTCACCTGGCGGCAGCGGTTCCTCGCGGTCGGTGCCGCGATCGCCATCGACCTCGTCTTCTGGCTGGTGCGGTGGGCGGTCGGCGCCGAGATGATGTTCGGCAACGGCGCCCTGTGGGTGACCCTGGGCGGTGCCGTCATCGCCGTGACGCGCCGCACCGGCCGGGAGCGCGCCCTGCTGCTGAAGGGCGTCGGACTGGCCCTGCTGCTCGTGGCCGGCCGCAAGACCGGCTACACCTGGCTGCTGATCACCTCGAAGACCCGGCCCATGGTGCTCGACCCGTACGTGGCGGCCGCCGATCACGCCCTGGGCAATCCGTCATGGGTGGCCGGCCGGATCGTCGAGGCCACCGGCACGGTCGGCGCCCACGTGCTCGACTGGGTCTACGTCCAGCTCGCGGTGGCCGCGGTCATCGTCGCGCTGTACCAGCTGCGCAACGTGGCGGCCGAGCGCCGCTTCCCGGGCCACCACCTGGTGCGCACCTTCTTGGTCATCGGCCTGCTCGGACCGGGCATCTACATGGTCTTCCCGGTGGTCGGGCCGATCTTCGCCTACGGTGCCGACGGGGGCCAGTGGGCGCTGGCCGACCTGTGGCCGAACACGCCGCCGCCGGTCGGTACCCCGCAGCCGATGCCCTTCGACGAGGTCACCCCGCGCAATTGCATGCCCAGCCTGCACACGGCGTGGGCCACCGCGATCTTCGTGCATTCCCGCAAGGGTCCCCTGGCCCTGCGGCTCCTGGGCACGTTCTGGCTGATCACCACGCTCGGCGCGACCCTGGGCTTCGGCTACCACTACGGCGCGGACATCATCTCCGGTGTGGTGTTCACCCTCACGATCGACGCGGCGATGCGCTCGTTCGACCGCGGCTGGGACCGGCAGGGGATCCAGCTGGTCGGCTACGGTGCCGCGGTCTTCGTCGCGCTCCTGACCTCGTACCGCTACCTGTCGGTGGAGATGGCCGGACAGCCGTGGGTGTTCGGGCCGCTGCTCGTGCTGGCGACGGCCTCGGTGGTCTACGGCTACGTACGGGCCACCCGGCGGTGGGACCGGCAGGCCGAGCCGGTGCGGCTGCCGGAACCGCGACGCGAACCGCAGCCCGAACTGGTGTGAGCGGCGCGGTGCACCGGGGCGTGGGCGCCGACGCGGACGCCGGCGCCCCGGCCATCAGCCGAAGTGCGCCGTGATGCGCTGGAGCGGGACGAACTTGAAGTTCTGGTTGCCGCTGGTGCCGGGAGCGCCGTTGGACCCGTCCTGGCAGACGAAGACGCCCTGCGGGAAGGCCGGGCCGAGGTCGGCGGCGGTGGCGTCGATGCCGTCGGTGTCCTCGCAGTCATCGGCGGCCGTCCCGTTCGCGACGGAGAACCGGCCGAGGTGGGCGTGGGTGGTGCGGTCGTAGACCGTGAAGTCGTCGCTGCCCTGCGAGGAGACGTAGATCCGGTTCCCGGCGGCGGTGATGCCCTCGGTGTCGGCGGTGATGTGGCCGCCCGGACCGGTGGAGTCGAGCCGGGTGCGGTCGGTTCCGGCGGTCGGTTCGGCGCCGTAGATCCACACGCCCACGTCCTCCTCGCCGAGGTAGAGCTCGCCGGTGGTGTCGTCGGCGTAGCAGCCCTCAACGGCGGAACCCGCGTCCCACAGGCGGACCGGGGTCGCGGTCACGGAGTTCCCGCTGACGGCCAGCTCCCACTGCTCGACGCGGCCGGAGGTGGAGTTGGGGAACGCGTACAGCTTGCCCGAGGCCTTGGAGGAGTACAGGCAGATGCCGTGTGCGGTGACCGCGGTCGGGACGTCCGCCAGCCGGGTCAGCTTTCGGGTGGCGGGGTCGATGCGGTAGACGTGCATGGCGCCGCTGCCGCCCGCGGCCTCGTCGTCCGCCGAGACGACGATGTCGCCGCGCAGGTCGACGTTGTTGCCGTAGTCGCCGCTGATCCGCTGCAGGCGTGCGCCGGTCATGTCGTAGACCTCCAGCGCGCCCTTCTTGTCGGTGCCGATGACCACGGACTTGGCGGGGTCGCTCGGGTGCACCCAGATCGCCGGGTCGTCGGCGGCGTCCCCGCCGTGCGCGACCGGGGCGGTCTCCACGGTCGCGGTGACGGAGACGCCGGCCGCGTGGGCGGGCGTCGCGGGCACGAGCAGGGCGGCCAGGACTGCGGCGGGGAGAGCCGCGCGGCGGGCGGAGACGGTGGAGGACACCGGGTTCTTCCCTTCCGGTCGGGGGGCGGACACGGGGAGGTTAGGGATTCCCCGAGAGCCCCGCGTGAACGGCACTTGAACCGGGGGTGAGGGCTGCGGCGGCCTCGAAGAGGCGGGCGCAGCGCCGTGTCATGGCCTCCGGGGACTGCTCGGGGTGCTTCACCCACCAGCGGACGAGGGTGGAGACCAGGTCGCGCCACACGTACATGAGCGCGTCCGCGTCCAACGGGTCGGTGGAACCGGCCGCGCGCAGCACGGCGGCGGTGCCGTCGGCGGCGAGCCGGTCGATGGGCGTCCGGTAGTCCGCTGCACGGCGGGCCGCCTCCCCGTCCACGGGCAGGGAGGGGTCGTAGAGGACGAACCAGGCCTCTCGCTGCCCTTCCAGCGCGGTGAAGATCGCCCGGAGCACCCGCAGGGGCGTGTGCGGTGCGGCACCGGTCCCGCCGTCCGCCCCCATCGCCTCCGCCACGGCGCCCAGGATCCGGTCCCCGACGGGGGTCAGGCACGAGACGTACAGGTCCTCCTTGGTGCCGAAGTACTGGTGCAGCAGCGTCTTGGTGACGCCGACCCGCGCAGCGATCGCGGCCAGCGAGGCACCCGCGTACCCGCGGGTGCCGAACTCCTCCGTGGCGGCGGCCAGGATCTGCTGCCGGCGCTGCTCGCGCGGGACGCCCTTGGTGCCGGCTTTCGAGGAAAGGGTTGCCACGGACCCATATTATCAGTAAGTAATTTACCGCTTGGTAAATTCGCTCCTCCCCCCGACCCCGCCCCAGCGATCCTTGGAGTGCACCCCCATGGACGGCACCACGGGAACCCCAGCGCAGCCGACGCCCCGCACCCGCTCCTGGTGGGGATGGGGGTGGGCCGACGCCCATCCCGACGACGCCGAATGCACCGCGATGGGCGCCCTGCTCCCCGGCACCCTCACCCGGCCCCTTCCCGTGCCGCGCGTGCACGACCTGCAGATCGGCAGCCCGGCCGTCCAGCCGCCGGCGAGCCTCGCGCACCTGGTCGGTGCCGATCCGGAGGACCGCGCCGCGCACGCGATGGGGAAGGCCTACCGCGACGTCGTGCGCGCCCTGCGCGGGCGGCCCGGACGGATACCCGACCTCGTCGCCCGCCCCACGGACGACCGGGAGGTGGCCGATCTCCTGGACTGGGCCGGGGAACGGGGGATCGCGGTCGTGCCGTACGGCGGCGGGTCCTGCGTGACCGGCGGCGTGGAGTACCGGGGGGACGCCCACCGCGCCGTGCTGTCCCTCGACCTGACCGCCATGGGCCGGGTCCTGGAGGTCGACACCACCGGCCGGGCCGCACGCATCCAGGCCGGGACCCTCGGCCCGAGCCTGGAGGAGCAGCTGCGGCCCCACGGGCTGACGCTGCGGCACTTCCCGCAGAGCTTCGAGTTCTCCACGCTCGGGGGCTGGCTCGCCACCCGGGCCGGCGGCCACTACGCCACCGGCCGGACCCACATCGACGACTTCGTCCAGTCCATGGGCGTCGTCACCCCCGCCGGGACCAGCACCTCGTGGCGGCTGCCGGCCTCCGGCGCGGGCCCCTCGCCCGACCGGCTCTTCCTCGGATCGGAAGGGGCGCTCGGCGTCATCACCGAGGCCTGGATCCGGCTCCAGCCGCGGCCCGCCCACAAGGCGTCCGCCTCCGTCGCCTTCGCCGACTTCCACGACGCGCTCCGGGCGGTGCGGGACGTCGCCCAGTCCGACCTCGCGCCCGCCAACTGCCGGCTGCTGGACGCCGGTGAGGCCGGGCTCTCCGGGGCCGCGCAGGACGGCTCCGCCGTGCTCGTCCTCGGCTTCGAGTCGGCGGACGTGCCGGTCGGCGCCCGGCTCGCGCAGGCCGTCGACCTGGCCCGTGCCCACGGCGGGCGGCGCGGCGCGGCCCCCTCCGTGGACGGTGCCCCGGCCGATGCAGCCGTGAGCGCCTGGCGCTCGGCCTTCCTGCGGATGCCGTACCTGCGCGACGGACTGGCCAGGATGGGCGCCGTCGCGGAGACCTTCGAGACCGCGGCCACCTGGGACCGGATCCCCGGCCTGATCGAAGCGGTGCGCTCCGAGGTCGGCGCGGCGGCGCTCAAGGCCACCGGACACCCCGCGACCGTCAACTGCCGCCTGACCCACGTCTACCCCGACGGCGCGGCGCCCTACTTCACCGTGCTCGCGGCGGGGCGCCCCGGCGACGAGACCGCCGTCTGGGACGAGCTGAAGGCCGTCGCGAGCGACGTCCTGCACCGCCACCGGGCCACCATCACCCACCACCACGCCGTCGGCCGGGACCACCGCCCCCACTACGACCGCCAGCGCCCCGACCCCTTCGCCCTGGCACTGCGCGCCGCCAAGGACGCGCTCGACCCGCGGGGCGTCCTCAACCCCGGCGTGCTCGTCGGCTGAGCCCGCAGCACACCGGCCGCCGCCCTTCGCCCGCCTACCGCGTACGCGGCCGGGCCGGGCGGCGGCGGGAGATGCGCGACCTGCGACCGGACACGGCCGGCGCGGCCAGCGCGAACGTCACGGTGATGTGCGCCCCTCCCAGGGGGCTCCGGCCGATGCGCATCGACCCACCCGTGGCGGTCCCGGCCCGTTGCGCGATGTCGAGGCCCAGCCCGGTGGAACCGGTGCTGCTCCCGCGGGACAGCGCCCGGTCCGGTTCGGGGATGCCCGGTCCGCCGTCCTCCACGACCAGCTCCACGGCCTGGGCCGTGCGTACGACGTGGACGCCGAACGGGGTGCCGGGGGCGGTGTGGCGGAAGACGTTGCCGATCAGTGCGTCCACCACGGCGGCGATGTCGTCGTCCGAGAGGCTGACGGCGGTGGCCTCCGGGGTGAGGTCGACGGAGCAGGACCGGTCCTGCTGCTCGGCCAGCACCGCCCAGAACGCGGTGCGGCGACGGACCACCTCGGCCACCTCGCAGCGCGGCCCGGACGTCTCCGGCGCGCCGCCGGCCGGCCGGCCCGCGGCCCCTTCCGCGCCGAGCATGCCCTGGCCCATGGGACCCACGGAGAGCGGGGTGCGCGCCGCCGCGATGATGGCCCGGAGCTCCGCCTCCAGCTCGCCCACCGCCGCCTCGACCCTGGCCGACTCCGGGGTGCCGGCCATGCGCTCCGACGCCAGGTGCAGCGCGGTCAGCGGGGTCCGCAACCGGTGGGACAGGTCTGCGACCAGTTCGCGTTCCACGGCCAGCAGCTCGGTCATCCGGTGGGCCATCGCATTGAAGGCGACACCCGCGTCCCGCAGTTCCTCGGGGCCCATGGGCTCCACACGGGTGTCCAGATCGCCCTGGCCGAGGGCTCGCGAGGCCTGCGCCAGCCGCTTGGAGGACCGGACGACCTTCGCGCCGAGCCGGTCGGCGACCAGCACCGACCCACCGATCAGCCCCACGGCGAGGAAGCACATCACCGCCCAGGACTCCATCACCCCGCGGGTCAGCTCCTCCTCGGGGACGAAGTTCTCGATGACGGCGACCCGGTCACCCGGGAGCACCACCGGCTGGAGGCAGATCCAGCCGCCCGGGACCTCCCGGGAGATGGACTCCCGTCCCTTCTGCGCCCGTTCGAGCAGCGGGGCCGGGGCCTTCGAACTGCCGAGCGGGCCGGAATCCGGCAGATGGACCACCAGGTGCTCGGACGCGTCCAGGCTCGCCGCGGACTCCCGCAGTGCGGACGGGTCCGTGGTCAGCGTGAGTACGGGTGCCAGGGCCGCGGCGCGCTGTTCGGCCGCCGTGACGCCCTGCTCCTTGACCAGCGACATCACCAGAGCGGCCAGCGGTATGAGGAAGGACAGCGCGACCATGGAGGTCACGGCGAGCGCCACTCCGGCCAGCGACCGTCTCAACGCGGAGCCACCAGTTTGATGCCCACCCCGCGGACGGTCAGCAGGTAGCGCGGGGCCGCCGCGCGTTCGCCGAGCTTGCGGCGCAGGGACGACAGGTGCACGTCGACGGTCTGGTCGTCCACGTACGGCTCGCGCCACACCTCGGTCAGCAGCCGCCGCTTGGAGACGACCTGGCCGGTGTGGTGGGCGAGGAACGCCAGCAGGTCGAACTCGCGCCGGGTGAGGCGCAGTTCCCGGCCGGCCAGGTACGCGGTCCGCGCGCCCGGGTCCACCGTCAGCTCGCCCACGGTGGTGGCCCGCAGGGGTTCCGCCACCGCTGCCGCCACCGGCGCACCCGCCGGGGCGGGCCCGGCAGCGGGAACCTGGCCGGTGCGCCGCAGGACGGCGGACAGGCGTGCGATGAGCTGCCCGCCGGAGAACGGCTTGACCAGGTAGTCGTCGGCGCCCGCGTTGAGGAGGCTGATGATCTCCCGTTCGTCGTCGCGGGCGGTGGCCACCAGTACGGGCACGGAAGAAATGCCCCGGATCATGCGCAGTGCGTCTCCCCCGTCCAGATCGGGCAGTCCGAGGTCGAGGACCACCGCGTCCACGGGCGTCTGGGTGACCTCGCGCAGCGCGCCGAACCCGTCGGCCGCGCTGCGTACGGCGAACCCGTGCTCCGCCAGGACCTCGATCAGTGACTGGCGGATGCTGGGGTCGTCTTCCACGACCAGGACGCTGGGCATGGGGACACCTTAGGGGCTCGGCCGACGGGGGACTCGTGCACCCTAGCGGGCATCGAACACCGGGCCGTCGGCGGTGATGCGCAGGCGCACGGGGCGGTCGGAGACCGGGATGGTGCAGCCGTCCCGTTCGCTACAGCTCGCATAGCCGAGCAGCACCGTCGCCTCCCCGTTGCCGTCGGCCCGAACGGGCAGGGTGGTGGTGACCGGGCCGTCCGGATAGACGGGAACCGGGGCGCCGACACCGGGAACGCTGATCGACCGCACCTTCGCGGCGGCCGTCAACCCGCCCTCCGCCTTGAGGACTCCGGTGACGGACACGGCCGTCGGTCGGCCCACGCCCTCGATGCCGTCCGCCGGCAGATCGGTGCTGTAGAGGTGGAAGCCCTTCTCCTCGGGGGTGAACACCGCGGTCAGGGTGCCCTTCGAGGCCTGCCAGTCCGTCACGCTGAGCGTGACGGTGACCCCCTTCTCGCTGAAGCTCGTCGTGGATGCGGACGTGGATGCGGAGGAGGGCGCTGATGCCCGTGCGGGCGCGGATGCCGGTGCGCCGGCGTTCGCCGCGGACCGCTCGCCGCACGCGGTGAGGGCCGCCAAGGACAGGAGGGCGGCGGCGATGCGGGCCTTCCGGGCATGTCCGGCCTGAGGGGAAACGTTCATGTGTGCCTCTGTGTCACGTGTCACGGGATCAAATTCGTTTCTCGGGTGGGGGTTCGGCACCGCAGCGCGGACAGCAGCCCTAGAGGGCCGTGGTGAAGTCCGCGCTCCACGACTGCAGCCCGTACACCAAGTCGTTCCACACGCCGGTGGCCAGCAGCACACCGACGAGTACGAGCATGCTTCCGCCGCTCCGCAGGACCCACGGGTAGTGGCGCTTGACCAGGCCGAAGGCGCCCAGCGCCCGGCGGAAGGCCAGCGCGGCCACGACGAACGGCAAGCCCAGCCCCAGACAGTACGCGGCCATCAGCAGCGCCCCGCGGGCCGCACTGGCTTCGCTCCAGGCGAGCGCCTGCACGGCGGCCAGCGTCGGACCGATGCACGGGGTCCAGCCGACCGCGAACACCGCCCCCAGCAGGGGTGCCCCGGCGAGCCCCAGCGCGGGACGCCGGTGGCTGCGCAGCTCCCGCTGGGTGAGGCCCGGCAGGAAGCCCATGAAGGACAGCCCCATGAGCACGGTGAAGACACCGAGCGCCTGGGTGACCGCCTCCTGGTGGGCCAGTAGCGAACGGCCCGCGTAGCCGAACAGGGCACCCCCGGAGACCAGGACCGTGGTGAAACCGAGGACGAACAGCAGCGCGCCGGCCGCCATGCGGCTGCGCCGCCCGCCGCGCGGGTCCGCCAGGTCGGCGACCGACAGGCTGGTCACGTAGCTGAGGTAGCCCGGTACGAGGGGCAGGACGCAGGGGGACAGGAAGGAGACGAGCCCCGCGACGAGCGCCACGGGGGCTGCGATCAGGAGTGTTCCGCTCACGAGCGAGGGGGCGTCCGCGGCTGCGAGCACCGCTTGCGCGCCCGCCGTCACGACGGTTCCCCCGCCACCCGCGCCAGCAGTGGCCGCAACTGCTCGTCGGTGACGGCGCCCCCGATCCCGGCGGCGATGCGGCCGCGCCGGTCGATCACCAGTGTCGAGGGGACGGCCTGCGGGTTGAGCAGCGGGGGCGGGAAGCGGAGCAGGAGCCCGCCCGCGGGGTCGTGGAGGCTGGGCCAGGTCACGCCGTGGGCCCGTACGAAGGACCGGGCGGCCTCCCGGTCCGGGTCGCGGGTGTTGATCCCGAGGAAGCGGACCCCGTCGGCCCGGGTCTGTCGGCTGAGTCGCTCCAGGTCGTCGGCCTCCGCCCGGCAGGGGCCGCACCACGACCCCCAGACGTTGAGGACGACGACGTGGCCGCGCAACTCGGCGAGCCCGGCCGGTTTCCCGTCCAGGTCTTCGCCGTCCAGGACGGGCGCGTCCTGCCGGGCGGCGGGGTCGATGACCGCCGCCCGGGCAGCGGTCCGGACCGAGCCCGCCCGCCCGCCGTCCGTCCCACCGGCGCCGGTGCCGGCGCCGTCCGCGTCGTCCGTCAGGACGCCGGCGAGGACGCAGCCGGCCGCGACCGCCAGGCCGGCCGCCGCTGCCCGTACCGCCCGTCTCATGACGCCCACTGGCGGAGGAAGGCGTTCAGGCCCTCCGAGGTCAGGGACGGGTTGCCCGTGACGTGGGTGTCGGTGCGCACGGTGCCGGACGGGGAGACGACGACCAGGACGGGCATCTTGTAGGTGCCGCCCGACGGGCTGTACTTGCGCAGGAGCGCGGAGTTGGCGGAGCTGTTGCCGCCGATGTCCACCTTGACCATGTGGTACGACGACCCGAGGATCGCGGCGGTCTGCGGCTGGGCGAACACCTTGTCGGCGGCCTTGCAGTTGCCGCACCAGTTCGCGCCGAAGTCGAGCAGCACCATCCGCCCGTCCGCCTTGGCCGCGCGCAGCGCCGCGTCGATCTGCTTCTGGGCGTCGGCCGAACCGTCGTAGCCGGGGCCGGGGACCGTCGCCGGCGCGGGCGCGGCCGACGAACGGGCCGTCGGCTTGGCGGACGTCCGGGCGGGGGCGGGGGAGCCGGTCCCGCCCTGCGAGGGGGTGGCGGACGCGGACGCGGACGCCGAGGGGGACGGAGGGGCGGAGACCGAGGGGGACGCCTCGGGGGACGCGCCCGCGGATTCCGACGTGGAGGGGAGGGCCTGCGCGGACTGGCGGGCCGCGGTGGGCTTCGAGGATCCGACGGGCTGTGAGGACGGCCCGCAGGCGGCGGTGAGCCCCACGGCGACCACGGCCGCGGCGGCCAGCGGCAGGCGTGTCCCGAGGGGCGCGGCGGAGCGGGACGGCGTCGTACGGCGGTCGGCGCGGACGGGTCGGAGCATGCGGGAACTCATGGCGAAGACACCCCAAGGCACGGTTCGGACTGCGGGAACGGGCACGGATGCCCCCCGCGACGGCGGAACGGCGGCCCGCACGGTCCGCCGGGGAGTCGTTCCCCGGCGCCGAGGGCCGCTCGGCTGACGCGAGCATAGGACCGCCCGGCCCCGCCGGAACCCCCCTCGGCGCGATCTTCAGATTGCCCTAAGGAAGAGCTCACCTTCCGCTTCGCCGGAGCCGGCACGTGACGCGCACGAGGTGGTGAACCCCGCGAAAGGGACCGGGGCGGCCGAGCGGTACGGACGGGTTCAGAACGACGTTTCGCGGACGCTGGCCCTCGGCCCGGGGTCGATCGTCGCCGTGATGACCGACCGGTGGGCGTCACTGGTGAACGTGACCGTGAGGGTGTCGTCGGCGGTCTGCGAGGTGGTGGTCTTGAAGCCGCGGCTGGGGACCGCCGAGATCAGGCACACGCCCCGGCTGCCGTACCGCACGGTGGCCTTGCCGCCCTGCGAGGGGACGGTGTGCAGGCCCACCGCACCGCCCTCGCAGTCGACGTCCGGCTTCGCCGCGGTGGTACGGGGAGTTCCCGACGGGGCCTTGCCGGGGGTGGCGGAGGCGGCCGAGGGGGAGGGCCGCTGCGTCACCGAGGGGGAGGGGCTCGCGGACGCGGTGGGGGAGGGCGGGCCCGACGGGCCCTCCTGTCCGGCCTGCCAGGCCGGCGGGGTCTCGATGACCGTCGGGGCGGACCGCGCGACCGGGGGCGTATGCCGGGTCGAACCGACCACGAACTGGACCGTGGCGAGCACGGCAGTCACGCTGGCGGCCGTGCACGACAGCCATATGAGCAGGTAACGCGGAAGTCGGGGCACGGCCCCATACTGGCCGACGCGCCGGGCGGCCCGTCACCGGCTCCCCCCGAAGGGGCCGGGCCCCGTGGAGCGCCCGCGGAGCCGGCCGACGCCGACGTCCTCCGGACCCGCGGACGGGTCGGAGGACGTGGTGGAGGGGGGTGGGGATGTGGGGGCTCGGGGCTCGGGGGGCCGGAGGTGTGGGGGGTCCGGGGGTGCTCGTTACCTCGGGGCGCCGAAGTTCTGCGTCCACCACGGGCCGCCGTCGCCCTTGTGGACGCCTATGCCGATCTCCTTGAAGGCGCAGTTGAGGATGTTCGCCCGGTGGCCGGGGCTGTTCATCCACGCCTTCATGACCGCGTCGGCGTCGGCCTGGCCGCGGGCTATGTTCTCGCCCAGGTTGGACCACTTGTAACCGGCGGCCTCCACCCGGCTGGTCATGGTGGACCCGTCCGGTCCGGTGTGCGACATGACGCCGGCCCGGGCCATGGTGTCGCTGTACCCCCGCGCGGCTGCGCTCAGCTTGGCGTTCGTGCTCAGGGGACCGCAACCGGCCGCGGACCGCTCCTTGTTGACGAGGGCGAGGACCGCGGACTCGGCGTCGGTGTTCACGGTGCCGCCGGAGCTCCCGGACCCGCCGGAGCTCCCGGACCCGCCGGACCCGCCCGAACCTCCGGAGCCGCCGCCCGTGCCCGAAGTGGGCTTGCTCGCGGGCTTGCTGCCCTGGTTCGGGGCCGACTTGGCCGCCGTGTCCTCCTCGCCCGCCGGGCCGGAGGGAGTGGCGGAGGCCGATGCGCCGGCCTCGGGCGACCCGGAGGGGCTCGGGCTCGCCGAGGCGGAGGCCTCGGTGGTGGGGGCGGCGGTGGTCGGGGTGGTGGTAGCCGACCCGGCGGCGGTCCCCGCCGCGGACGACTTGCCGGCGGCCCCGCCGGCCCGCTGGTCCACGCGGGCGTCACCGTCGGAGTCGGCCACGGCGACCCCGACCGCCACCGCCGCTGCCGCTGCGGTGACAGACAGGACGATGCGGGTACGCGCCGTCTTCCTCCGCCGGGCCTCGACGCGGGACGGGGTTCCGGTGGTTCGGCTGCGGCTCATGCCGGTAACACCTCACTAGAGCAGGGGGAGCGGAACTCCGTCCGAGCCTAGGGCGGTGACCAGCGGAAAAACCCTTCTGGAGGGGTTCTTCAGGTTCCCTTAAGGAAGCCCGAAGGGTCGACTGAGGAATCAGCCGGACAAACCTGCCGATTCGGAACTCCCGGCAATGCGGCAGGGGTTGGTGTGGCTAGGCGTTGAAGTCGGGGAGGACGAGCGAGCCGTCGTCGGTGAGGGTGAAGCCGGGGTTGTGGGCGATCTCCCAGGCGTGACCGTCGGGGTCGGTGAAGACGCCCGAGTAGAAGCCGATCGCGTTGACGGCGGCGGGCCGGGTGACCGTTCCGCCGGCCCGCGCGGCGGCGTCGAGGACGGCGTCGACCTCCGCGTCCGTGCGCACGTTGTGGGCCAGGGCGATGCCGCCGAAGCGAGCCGGCGGGTCGTCGGGGAGGCCGCAGTCGGCGGCCAGCTTCCCGCGGTCCCACAGCACCAGGGCCAGGCCGCCCGCCTGGTGGAAGACCGTCTCCTGGACCTCGGTACCGCGCCAACCGAGCGCCGTGTAGAAGCGCTTGGCGCGGGCGAGGTCCGTCACACCCAGGGTGATCAGGCTGATCCGCTGTTCCATCCCGCCACCGTAGCGGGCGGGTCCGGTGTTCGTACGGTGGACGGGCGGGCGGGCGAGCCAGGCGGGCGGGGGCCGGCACCGGTCAGGGCAGCAGCTGGCGCGCGAGGGCGTCCGCGGCCCACGCCTCCCAGCGGGCGGGGGTCCAGCCGCGCCGGGTGACGAGCAGGTCGTAGGTCTCCGGCCCGAGCACCGTCAGCGCGATGTCGGCCGCCGCCGCGCCGTCGTGGCCGTGCCGGAGGGACCCGCCGGCCTTCGCGAGCAGTGCCTGCGCGAAGCGGAGTTGGACGGCGTGGCGCTGTTCGTGGTTGATCCGCCACAGTTCCGCGAGCTCCGGGTCGGCGGTCGCGGCTCCCCGCACGACCTCCAGCACCGGGGCGGCACGCTCCAGGATGCGCCGGGCGCCCGCGGCCTGGAGGGCGAGCTGGGCGGCGGGGTCGGGCTCTTCGAGGACCTCGCGGGCCCAGGGGCGGTCGAGCGTGGCGACGGGGTCCGCGTCACCGGCGACGGACGTGTCCAACAGCTCCTTCAGCAGCGCCCGCTTGCTGCCGAACGTGAAGTACACGGTCTGTACCCCGACCTCGGCGGTGCGGGCGATGTCCTCGACGGTCGTCCCGGTCCAGCCCTTCTCCGCGAACAGTCGTGCGGCGGCGTCGAGCATCCGCTGCCGGGTGCGGCGGGCCTTCTCCGCGCGGGTCAGGGGTGCGGCCACCGGTTTCTCCTGGGGTGCCTGGGATCTTTGACTGTAGTGAGACTACAGTGTTATTCACTGGAGCATGACTACAGTGAAATCTGGTCGCGTCCTGGTGGTCGGTGGTTACGGCGCCGTGGGGGCGACGGTTGCGGGCACGCTCGGCGACTGGTTCCCCGGGCGGGTCGTCGTCGCGGGGCGCGACGGGGCCAGGGCGGTGCGGCTCGGCGGAGTCCGCGTCGACGTCACCGATCCGGTCGGCTTCCGCCGGACGCTCGACGGCCTCGGTGACGTGGCGGCGGTCGTGATGTGCGTCGAACCGCCCGACAGCCGGATCGCGCGGGCCTGCCTGGAGCGTGGTGTCCACCTGGTCGACATCGGCGCCACCCGGCGGCTGCTCGACGGCGTCGCGGACCTGCACGGCCCGGCCGTCGACAGCGGAGCCACGGCCGTGATCAGCGTCGGAGTCGCCCCCGGTCTGACCAACCTCATCGCCCGCCGGGCACACGAGGCCGTCGGGGGCGCGGAGCGCATCGACCTCACGGTGATGCTGGGCGCGGGCGAACGGCACGGCGCCGACGCGGTCCGCTGGACGGTCGAGCACCTGGCCGAACCGGCGACGGCCCGTCCGGTCCGGGCCGAGCTGCCCGGATACGGCCCCCGCACCGCCTACCCCTTCCCCTTCTCGGACCAGTACACGCTGCCCCGCACGCTCGGAGCCGCGCAGGTGACCACCCGCCTCTGCCTGGACTCCGGGCTGCTGACCGCCACGCTCTTCGCGCTGCGGCGGGCCGCCGGCCGATCCGTGGTGCGGCAGGCCCTGACCGCCGTCTTCCGCAGGGTCCACGCGGGGGGCGACGGCTTCGCCGTACGGGTCGACGCCCGGCGCGGTGGCGCGCACGCGGCGTACGCGCTCACCGGGCGGGCGCAGAGCCGCGTCACCGGACTGGTCGCCGCGTACGTCACCCGCGAGGTGCTCACCGGGTCGCTGCCCGCCGGGGTCCACCACATCGAGCAGCTCCCCGCCCTCGCCCACCTCCCGGAGGAGCTGGCGGAGCACGGAGTCGCCTTCCAGCGCCTCGCCGGGCCGCCGGGAGGGTGACGGCGGGGCGCCCCGGACGGAATACCCCCCGGAATACCCCTGGGGGGTATATGGTTAGGAGTGGGGGCGCGCGGGGCACGGGCCCTGCACCGGACGACATGGGGATGAGGGTCATGGGTCACAGCGCACACCACCACCACTCCGCCGCACAGGAATCCGCCGCACGGGCTTCCGCCGCCCGTACGGACCACGCCGGCCGTACGGACCACGCCTCCGCGTCGTGGGCGACAGCCGCGAAGGCGACCCTGCACTGCCTGACAGGGTGCGCCATCGGCGAAATCCTCGGCATGGTCATCGGAACCGCCCTGCTGTGGGGCAATGCCGCGACCATGGCGCTGGCGATCACCCTCGCGTTCGTCTTCGGTTACTCGTTCACCCTGTTCGCGGTCCTCCGGGCCGGCCTGGGCCTCAAGTCCGCGATCAAGGTGGCGCTGGCCGCCGACACCGTGTCCATCGCGGTGATGGAGCTGGTCGACAACGGGATCATCGCCCTGGTGCCGGGCGCGATGGACGCCCACCTGGACGAGGGGCTGTTCTGGGGTGCGCTGCTGGGCGGCTTCGTGGTCGCCTTCGCGGTCACCACTCCGGTCAACAAGTGGATGATCGGCCGGGGCAAGGGTCACGCCGTCGTCCACGCCCACCACTGACCGCGTGCGGAAAACGCTTGGACGGTGCGGGCGCCGCTGCGGGACACTGCGGATCCTGTCCTGCCGGTCCAACAGCACAGGGTTGCGATGGGATCGTCCGTATCGGCCGAAAGTCCACCGCGCAGGGGCTCGGTGCTCCTCGCGCTCCGCTACTACGCAAGGGAGCTGGCCCGGCTCCGCCGGCTGACAGCGCCGGCGATGCTGGCCCCGGCACTCGGCAACATCGGCATCAACTACATTGCTCCGCTGATCGTCGCCAAACTCGTCGGCCGGATGGCCGCAGACGCCGACACCGACATCGGCGCCGTGTTGCCCTACGTCCTCGGCTTCGGCGGCGTCCTGCTGCTCGCCGAGGCGCTGTGGCGCATCGGCCTGCACTGCCTCAACCGCCTCGACGCCCTCGGCATCGAGCACCTGTACGTGATCGGGATGGACGAGCTGTTCGCCAAGGACGCCGCGTTCTTCCACGACAACTTCGCCGGATCGCTGACCAAACGGGTCCTCAGCTTCGCCTCCCGCTTCGAGGAGTTCGTCGACACCCTGACCTTCTCGGTCATCGGCAGCTTCGTACCGCTGGCCTTCGCCTCGGTCGTGCTGTGGTTCTACGAACCGCTGCTCGTCGTGGGGCTCCTGGTGATGATCGCCGTGACGGCCCTGGGCGTGGCGCCGCTGATCCGCCGCCGCCAGGCCCTCGTCGACGAGCGCGAGGAGGCCATAGCCCGGGTGTCGGGCCATGTGGCCGACAGCCTGATGAACATGGACACCGTCCGGGCGTTCGCCGCCGAGGAGCGCGAGGCCGCCGAGCACCGGTCCCGCGTGGCGGAGTCCCGGCGGCTCATGCTCCGTTCGTGGGACTACGGCAACCTCCGCATCGACACTCTGGTCGCCCCCATGTCCGTACTGACCAACGCACTGGGCCTGCTGGTCGCGGTCGCGCTCGGCGCGGGGGAGCACGGGGTCGAGGCGGTCATCGTCGCCTTCGCCTACTACTCCAGCGCCACCCGGATCATGTTCGAGTTCAACCAGATCTACCGCCGCCTGGAGAGCTCGATGACGGAGGCCGCACAGTTCACCGAACTGCTGCTGACACCGCCGACCGTGCTCGACCCGGTGTCACCTGAGCCGCTGCGGCCCCGGGCCGCCGCAGACGTGCGCTTCGAGCGGGTGACCTTCACCCACGGGGGAGGGAAGCCGCTCTTCCAGGGCCTCGACCTGGACGTGCCCAGCGGGTCGAAGATGGGCCTCGTCGGCCGGTCCGGCGGGGGCAAGACCACGCTCGCCCGGCTACTGCTGCGGATGACGGACATCGAAGCCGGCCGGATCCTGATCGGCGGCCAGGACATCAGCCGGCTGGCCCAGGCCGACCTGCGCAGTCTGATCGCCTACGTTCCGCAGGACCCGGCGATGTTCCACCGCACCCTGCGGGAGAACATCGCCTTCGCCCGGCCGGACGCCACCGACGCCCAGATCCGCCGCGCGGCCGAGGCGGCACACGTCACCGAATTCGCCGAGGCCCTCCCCGACGGCTTCGACACCATGGTCGGCGAACGCGGCGTCAAACTGTCCGGCGGACAGCGGCAGCGGGTCGCCCTCGCCAGGGCGATCCTGCGCGACGCTCCGATCCTCCTGCTCGACGAGGCCACCAGTGCCCTCGACTCCGAGAGCGAGGTCCTCGTGCAGGAGGCGCTGTGGCGGCTCATGGACGGACGGACGGCGCTCGTCGTAGCGCACCGGCTGAGCACGGTCGCCAGTATGGACCGGCTCGTCGTCCTCGACCGCGGCCGCATCATCGAGCAGGGCACCCACAACGAACTCCTCGACTCGGACGGCGCCTACGCACGGCTGTGGCAGCACCAGTCCGGTGGGTTCCTCGACGACACCCAAGCCCGGGACGACGTCCCCTGACCAGACCCCGGCACCCGAGACCCGCACCCCGACAGCCGCACCCCGCGGTGCGCGCGGGGTGCGGGTTCACTCCGTGTGGTGAAGGGCGGTCACGTCGTCGGGGCGGCACTCCGGGAGGGGCGAATACGCGCCGACACCGTGCGTGCGATGTCTGGGGAGAGATCGCGGCGGATCCAGGCATTCCGGGGGTGGAGAGGGGGAGACCCGGAGGTTACGGTCGCCATTGCTGGCGCAAAGCAATCGGTCTTTCGCCGCCTCGTTACTCATCCGGGTGACGGTGCACGGGTATCACGTTTCGCTGCCGCTAGCCTGAGGGAGGTTCGCAAAAGGCCAGGGGCAGGAACGCCGCCCCGCGGCCGGCAGGCCGGTCGTTGCGGCGCCACCGCCGACCGGTGTGCGCATCGGTTCGGCTGTCCCCTCGCCGTCGATCTGTCGCGGTCGGCGTGTTGCCGCGCTCGCGGCCAATTCCACCGTTCGGTTTTCCTCGCCAATACCCCGCCCCGTGCAACGACGCTCGTCCATCCAAGAAGAGAGGTAGGGGATCATGCCGCCCGTCCTTCCCCCGTTCCTGATCGGACTCATCGCCGCGCCCCTGGCCAAGCGGATCGGCAAGCCGCTGGTGCGCGGCCTCGTGAAGACCTCCGTCGGTCTGGTGCTGGAGGTGAAGCGGGCCGCGCACGAGGCCACCGAGAACCTCCAGGACCTCGCGGCCGAGGTGACCGCCGAGGCGGTCGCCTCACAGGTGACCTCCGCCCCGGACTGGCAGGCGGCTCCCGCCCCGCAGAAGGACGGTCACGTGGCGGAGACGGGCAGGTCCGCCTCGACCCCCGTGCACGGGTCGCAGCAGCCCAAGGGGCGCGGACCCGCCGTCGCACCCGCCAAGGCGTGACGCCCCTTCTGTTCTCGGCCGCCGCGCCGCCCGGTCGCCCTCGCTGAAAAGGGCGCGGAGAAATCACTCAGGAACTGCGAAAAAAATGACACTGCTGGTGGGACCTGCGGCCGTTCGACAGCCTCTCCGGCTGCCGGGGGACGGAAGTGCGTTGACGATGTGCTCCGCCGTTCCCGGCAGGCAACGCTGGAAGATCCCGGAGATGGTCGGGAGGCGGCACCTGGCCGAGGTCCTCCAGGAGGCGATGGAAAGCCTTTCCTGGATCAGGTCCGCACGTGCGAATCACGTGACGGGTACGGTTCTCGTTCTGTACGACGAGAATTCCGGCGCGGCGGGCGTGCGGGGCGTCCTGGAAGGCGTCCTCTCGACGATCCTCCGGTGCGCGGCGGATCAAAAAACGGGTGGTCCCTCCGGTTCGCCTGCCGGCGGGGCCGCCCGTCGACCCGTCGGCGGTTCCGACGGCGGGCGGCTCCCGGGAACCGTTCTCGCCGTCGCCGGCGGTGCGACCGCCGCTGCCGCGCTCGCATCCGGAAAGCTCCTGCGCAAGCCCGTCGTGGTGCTCGGCGCGGTCGCCGCGGCCACCGCGGTCGTCGTACGCCGCGCCCTGCGCGGCGCGGCAACCACCACCGGCCTCGACAGCGACGGAGACACGGACGCCGCAGGTTCTGCGGGGGGTCCACCGCCGGATCGCCGCTCGTCGCTCCGGGCCCTCCTGGACATCGCCGGCCCGCACAAGGCCCGGCTCGGCCTCGCCTCCGGTCTGTCCGCCGTCTGCCAGTTGGCCGAAGTCACCCTCGGCCTCTTCCTGGGCTGGACCGCCCTGGTGCTGATCAAGGGGGAGTGCCCGCCGCTGCTCGCCCTCGGCCTGACCAGCGCTTCCTCGCAGCTGTGGTTCCTGGCGGGGGCCGCCGCCACGGCCTGCGCCGCCGTCGCCGGCCTCTCGTACGCGGCGGGCGTCGCCTGGCGCCGGCTCGGCCAGGACGTGCAGCACGACTGGCGCAACTCCACCTACGCCCACGTGCAGCGCCTCGAACTGGGCCAGCTGGAGGGCGAGCGCACCACGCGCATCGCCGGGGTCCTGACCGACGAGGTCGCCCAGCTCGGCGCGTTCTTCACGTCCTCCGCGAACGACGTGGTGCAACTGGCCACCAGCTTCCTGATCCTGGCCCCCGCCTTCCTCCTGTTCGCGCCGCAGATCGCCTGGATCGCGTTCCTGCCGATGCCCTTCGTGGCCTGGCTGTCGTTGCGCTACCACGACCGCGCCGCCGCCGACTACGCCGTCTCCAGCGAGAACCGGGCCCGGCTGCACAGCCAGCTGGTCAACAGCCTGGAGGCCGGTGCCACCGTCAAGAGCTTCTGCACCGAGGACTACGAGGCCGGACGTGTCGAGGGCCTCGGCGAGGTGTACCGCGACAGCAACTTGCGCACCGACCGCAGCAGCGTCCGCCATTCCGAGACCGTCCGCGCCTGCACCACCGCCTCCATGGCCGGCACCCTCCTGCTCGGCGGGCGCCTCGTCCTCGACGGCACCCTCTCCTTCGAGGTGTTCAGCCCGCTCATCGGGCTGCCCCAGCAGGTCCTGCTGCGGCTCACCCGCCTCGGCGGCATCGTCGACCAGTACCAGCGCACCCTCACCGCCTACGCACGGGTCCGGCACCTGCACGCCCTACCCACCGAACCCTTGGGCGCCGAGCACCCCGTCGACCGCGGGAACGTCGCCGGAGCCCTCACCCTGGAGCGGGTCACCTTCGCCTACCGCGGCCGGCCGCCCGTCCTCAACGACCTGTCCCTGCAGATCGCTCCCGGCAAGGTCACGGGCATCGTCGGCGCCACCGGCTCCGGCAAGACGACCGTCGCCAAACTCCTCATGCGGTTCCAGGACGCCGACTGCGGCCGGGTCCTCCTCGACGGCCGCGACGTCCGCGACCTGTCCCGGCACGGCCTGCGCCACGCCGTCGGCTTCGTCGCCCAGGACCCCTTCCTCTTCGACGGCACCATCGCCGACAACATCCGCTACGGCAGCTTCGACGCCTCCCGAGAGCAGGTGGAGCGCGCCGCCCGGATGGCCGAGGCCCACACCTTCATCGAGGACCTCCCCGAGCGGTACGACACGCACATCGGCGAACGCGGCTCCGCCCTGTCCGGAGGGCAGCGGCAACGCATCGCCCTGGCCCGGGCGATCCTCAAGGATTCCCCCGTCGTCATCCTCGACGAGGCCACCTCCGCCGTCGACAACGAGACCGAGGCGGCCATCCAGCACGCCTTGCGCACCTTCGCCGAGGACCGCACCCTGCTCGTCATCGCCCACCGCCTGTCGACGATCCGCAACGCCGACTGGATCTACGTCCTCGACCGGGGCGGCATCGTCGCCGAACAGGGCACCCACGTCGACCTCCTCGCCCGGCACGGGCCGTACACGTCCCTGTGGCAGCTCCAGGCCGGCGAAAGGGCCGACCGGCCCGCGCCGCTCCGCGCCCCGGTCCGCGCCGCCCTGCCGCGCGGCGGCCCGGGCGAGCCCACCGGCCCCCACCGCACCCCACCCCAGCCCGCACCCTCCCCGTCCTAGGCCCCCTTACGGGCCGTCATCCCCCGACCCCAGCCCGACCCGCCCCGCCCCGCCCCGACGCGGCAGACGCCGAGGCCGCCTCCGACGCCGGTGGCGCCGGTGCCCGTACGGTCCCGTACCGGGCCCGCGCCCACCCGCCGGGAGCCCCCCGGCGTCGTGCCGCTGTCCTGCGACCAGCGCCGGCTGTGGTCCCTCCAACGGACGGAGGCACCGGCGCCACCGGACGAGCGCGGAGTCCCCGCCCGCCGCGACCGCACGACCCGGCCGGGATCGCCCGCCCGGATCGGTCCCGTCCCCGCCGCCCGCACCACGGGGACGAGCGGCGGCCGCCGGCCCACGGCCCACGGCCCCCGGCCACCACCACCCGACCCGCCCCGACCAGGAGGAGAACCCGTCATGAACAACCCCTTCGAGGACGAGGACGCCACTTACCTGGTGCTCGTCAACGACGAGGCCCAGTACTCCCTGTGGCCCTCCTTCGCCGACGTGCCCGCCGGCTGGACCGTCGCCCACCCGGAGGACGGCCGCGCCGCCTGCGTGGAGTTCATCGAACGGACCTGGACCGACATGCGGCCCAAGAGCCTGGCCGAGGCGATGGGCGGCCCGGGCGGGGAGTCGGCGGCCCCGTGACCACCGCCACCGGCAGCGGCGTGCCCGGCACCACGGGGCACGCCGCCCCGGCCCCAGCCACCGCCCCGGCCCCGGCCGCGGTCACGCGGGAGCCCCGGCCGTCGGTGAGCCGGTCGCCCCATTACCCCTCCGCACTGGGCCCGCAGCAGTTCAGCGCCGTCCGCTAGCGGTGCCGGCCCGGTCCCGCCACCCGAGGAGAAGCCCCCGCCATGACCTCCCACCACCCCGCGGTCCCGGCGGTGCCCCCGCAGGGCACCGCGGACCGCTGGTTCCGGGTGCACCGCGCCCGGGTCCGGCCGGCCCTACGGCTGGTGTGCTTCCCGCACGCCGGCGGCACCGCCCAGTTCTTCCACGGCTGGCCCGCCCACCTGCCCGACGAGGTGGAGCTCCTCGCCGTGCGCTACCCGGGCCGCCAGGACCGCCTCGCGGAGCCGTGCATCGACGCCATGGACGCGATGGCCGACGCCGTCACCGAGGCCCTCGCCCCGCACCTGGACCTCCCCCTCGCCCTGTTCGGCCACAGCATGGGCTCCGCCGTCGCCTACGAGGTCACGCGCCGCCTGGAGGCCGGCGGCCTGCGCCCCGTGCGGCTCCTGGTGTCCGGGCGGGCCGCACCGCACCGGGCCCGCCCGGCCGGGGCGGCCGACGGGGACGACGCGGCGCTGGTCGCCACGGTGCGCGAGCTCGGCGACTACCAGTCGGAGGTCTACCTCATCCCCGAGCTGAGGGAGCTCCTGCTGCCCGCCCTGCGCGCCGACTACCGCCTCATCGAGTCCTACCGCCCGGACACCCCCGTACCCGTACGCACCCCCATCACCGCGTACACCGGCCGGGACGACGCCACCTGCCCCGAGGAGGCGGTCCGCGGCTGGGCGGACCTGACCGGCCCCGGCCACTTCGACCTGCGCTTCTTCCCGGGCGACCACTTCTACCTCGTCCCGCACGAAGCCCATCTGCTCGCGGACGTCGCCGCCCGTCTCCGCTGAACCCGTCCGTCCTCGCCCGGCGTGATCGACACCGTGCTGCGGCTGTTGGACGAGCGGCGCCGGGCACCCGGCCGAGGAGGAGGCCGTGGCCGTGGTCCCCCACGTGGTCATGGCGGGGGAGGACGACACCGCCCGGCTCGTCACCGCCCGGCCGCCCTCCTCACCCCTCCGGACCAACTGCGGCTCGACGACCCCGACCGCTTCGACATCCTCGGCGCCCGCAGGACGGCACCGAGGAGCGCATCGGCTCCGGCCACGGCATCCCGTACTGCGTCGGCGCCACCCCCTGCTGACCCGCCACCCCGGCCTCCGCCTCGCCGACGCCCGGAAGGCCTCCGGCGTTCCGGCAGCGGGTGCCCGGTGCCGCCCGCGGCCTTAGCGTGGGGGCGGGGCGGGGACGACGGCCCGCGACGGTGAAGGGACTCGTATGCGCCGCTACCCGCCGATCGGGGACCACGGGCTGATCGGAGACCTGCGGACGGCCGCGCTGGTCTCCTCCGACGGGGTCCTCGACTGGTTCTGCGCCCCCCGCTTCGACTCGCCCAGCCTGTTCGCGTCCCTCCTGGACCACGACCGCGGCGGGCACTTCGCCATCGGCGCCGACGACCCCGGGGCCGTCACCCGCCAGCTGTACCTCGCGGACACGGCCGTCCTCGTCACCCGCTTCATGACCGAGCAGGGCGTCGGCGAGGTCATCGACTTCATGCCGCTGGGCGAGGCCGAGGCCCCCCACGACCGGCACCGCATCATCCGGATCATGCGGGTCACGCGCGGCACCGTCCGCTTCCTGCTCGACTGCCGGCCCGCCTTCGACTACGGGCGCGAGGGCCACGGCCTGGCCGTGACCGCGGACACCGCCCACTTCACCACGCCGGACCTCACCGCCTTCCTCCAGGCGGGCAGCCCGGTGCGGCTCACCGCGGACGGACGGGGCGTACGGGGGGAGGCGCTCCTGCGGGCGGGCGACACGACGGCGGCCGTCCTGACGGTGTGCCACGACCCGGGGGCCGCGGCGCCGGATCCGCCGACGACGGCGGGGCTGCGCCGCGCGTTCCTCTCCACGTACGACCACTGGCACCGCTGGGTGCGGCGCAGCCGCTACCGGGGCCGCTGGCAGCAGGTGGTCAACCGGTCCGCGATCACCCTGAAGCTCATGACGTACGCGCCCACGGGCGCGCCCGTGGCCGCGGTGACCACGGGCCTGCCCGAGCGGGTCGGCGGCGAGCGGAACTGGGACTACCGCTACACCTGGGTGCGGGACGCGTCCCTGTCCGTGAAGGCGCTGGTCGACCTGGGACTGGAGGAGGAGGCGGAGGCGTTCCGGCGCTGGCTCGGCGCGCGCGTGCAGCACGGGCGGACGGTGACCGGCGAGCCGCTGCAGATCATGTACCGGGTGGACGGCGACCCGCACCTGGAGGAGGAGGTCCTCGACCACTTCGAGGGGTACCGCGGATCCTTCCCGGTGCGGGTCGGCAACGGCGCGGCGGGGCAGCTGCAGCTCGACATCTACGGCGAGGCCGTCTACGCCCTCAGTCACGCCGCCGACCAGGCGCAGCTGGCCGGGTACGACGGCTGGCTGAACTTCAGCGGGCTCCTCGACTGGCTGGCCGACCACTGGGACCGGCCCGACGAGGGCATTTGGGAGACCCGGGGCGGCCGCCGCGACTTCACCTACAGCCGGCTGATGTGCTGGACGGCCTTCGACCGCGGCATCCGGCTGGCCACCGAGCTGGCCCGGCCGGCCGACGTGGCCGGCTGGACCGCGGCGCGGGACGCGGTCTTCCAGCAGATCATCGACCGCGGGTACAGCACCGCCCGGCAGGCGTTCGTCCAGCACCTCGACGGCGACGTGCTGGACGCCTCGCTGCTGCTGATGCCGACCGTCGGTTTCCTCTCCCCGCGCGACCGCCGGTGGCTGTCGACCCTGGACGCCATCGAAACGGACCTGGTCTCCGACAGCCTGGTGCACCGCTACGACCCGGCGCTGTCCCCGGACGGACTTGCGGGCGAGGAGGGGACCTTCTCCCTGTGCACCTTCCTGTACGTCGGCGCCCTCGCCCGGGCCGGTCGGCTCGACATGGCCCGCTACGCATTCGACAAGATGCTGACGTACGCCAACCACGTCGGGCTGTTCGCCGAGGAGATCGGCCCCACCGGCGAACAACTCGGCAATTTCCCACAGGCGTTCACCCATCTGGCGCTGATCACCGCGGCACTGGCCCTGGACGAGGAACTGGACCGCGCCGAGCGCTGAGACACGGACCACGGCGGCCGGCGGGGACCACCCCGGTGACCATCAGTGACCAATCAGCGACCAGCGGCGGGCGGTGACCAGCGCTGGTCAGCCTGATCGGCAGCGGTCAGCGGTGGTAGGCGGCAGCCGCCGCGAAGGGCGCCGCGTTGGCGGCCGGCGACGCCAGGACCGCGACCCAGGAACCGTCGGTGAACTCGATGTCCACCCGGCCCTTCTGGAGCATGCCCTTGGGGTTGGCGCGCAGCGCGGACACCGCGGCCCGGGGGGCCTCCCAGTACTGATTCATCGTGGGTGTCGACCGCCACAGCGGCGAGACGTCGGTCAGGGCGAGCCAGCGGCGGTCCGTCACGGCGAGGACGCCCTCGACCGAACCGCGGGCAGCCGCACGGCTGATGAGGAAGTGTCCGGCCGCGCTCTGCCAGCCGCCCTCCATGCTCGTGCCGTGCACGAGCCGGGAGCCGAGGGCGTCCACCGCGTCCGGCATCCGGTCGACGGTGTTCGCGGCGGCGGCCGGCCGGGAGTGCCGGGGGTCGAGCTGAGAGGCGATCAGCCGGCGCAGCGGACCCGGGATCCGCTCCTCGATGCGCTGGGACAGCGCCGTCGGCTCCGCCGGGGGGAGCAGGTCCTCGGGCGGTGACGGCACGCCGGGGCCGAGTTCGTAGCCGCATGCGGCGATCAGCCGCTCGCCCTGGTGCAAGAAGTTCTGGGCGTGTTCGCGCGCCTGACGGTTCAACGCGTGCGCTCCTGTTCCATTTCCGTGGTTCGGTCCGTGAATGGGCGCCGGACTGAGGATGATCTTGCCCGGTCGAGGGCCATTGTCCATGGGGGGAAGGATTTGTTCCGCACTGGGTGGGCCTGCGAACCGGACGGACGTGCTAACCCCTTCCGGGCGGCTCACAAACGGGATTCGGCCAGAACTGGAGCCTCCAACACCCGGGCTGTGTCCGGAACGTGACCTGCTGTCAAGGGACGTGCTCAAAGCCGCTAAGATTCCGGGCCGTTGTCATATGATCATTCGCTTTCGATCGTTTGAGGGTTCTGATGGTTCGCGTGGGATCGTCGCCCGGAAGTCCAGGGCCCACCTCACCCGTCGTATGGGCGCTCCCCGCCCTGGGGACCGCCGCAGCCACGGTCGTGGCCCTGGTGCTGGTGTCCGCACCCGCCAGGACCCCCGTGGCCTGGGTCGGTGCCGTCGCCTGCGTCGCGGTCGCCCTGGCCTGCGGTGAGGCCGCCCGCCGGGGCAAGGCGAACGCCGCCCTGCGCGCCCTGGCCTCCGCCCAGGAGGCCGCGCTCGCCCGGCAGCAGGTGGAGACCGTCCGGCTGGCCCAGGAGTTGCTGCCCGATGTCGTGGAGCGCCTGCGCAAGGGCGAGTTCCCCGAGGAGGTGCTCGCCTCCCTGGAGGAGCCCGGCACCCACGGGCCCGGCCTGACCCCCGAGTTCAGAGCCGCCCACCAGGCCGTGCTCCGCTCGGTGCTCGACGCAGTCGTCGCCGAGGAGGACCTGCGCGACTCCGCGCAGCGCGCCTTCGTCAACATCGCCCGACGAGTTCAGGCCATTGTGCACCAGCAGGCCCAGGAGCTCCGGGAGATGGAGGACAGGCACGGCCGCAGCCCCGACGTCTTCGGGGACCTGCTGCGCCTGGACCACGGCACCGCGCTCATCGGCCGCCTCGCCGACTCCATCGCCGTACTCGGCGGCGCCCGTCCCGGCCGCCAGTGGTCCAAGGCCGTCCCGCTCTACAGCGTGCTGCGCGGCGCCATGTCGCGGATCATCGACTACCAGCGCGTCGAGCTCCACTCCGTCTCCCAGGTCGCCGTCGTCGGCCCGGCCGTCGAACCGCTCATCCACGCGCTGGCCGAGCTCCTCGACAACGCCACCCGCTACTCACCGCCGCAGACCAAGGTCCATCTGACCGCGGTGGACGTGAACTCGGGCATCGCCGTCGAGATCGAGGACGGCGGCGTGAGCATGAGCGAGGAGGCCCGCAAGCGGGCCGAGCGCATGCTCCGCCAGGCGCAGCAGGGCATCGACCTCACCGACCTCGGTGAGACGCCCCGCCTGGGCCTCGCCGTCGTCGGCCGGCTCTCGCAGGCGTACGACTTCCAGGTCTCGCTGCGCTCGTCGGCGTACGGCGGTGTGCGCGCCGTCCTGGTTATCCCGCAGGAGCTGATCACCGCGGCCTCGTCCGCGACCGGCGTCGCGCACGGCATCGGCACCTCCTCCGGCCCCAGGGCCGCCCTGCCGCAGGGCGCCGGCCCGGCGGGCGGCCCGGCCGCGGCGGGCGCCCCCGCCGGACCCGCCGCACGCCCCCGCCCGGTCACCGGACCGCAGTACCCGACGGAGGCCGACGACGTGCCCGTGGTGACGGAGCGGACCACCACCGGACTCCCGCAGCGCCGCCGCCGGACCCGCGTGACCGGGCCCGACCTGCCCGGCACCGGCGCCGGTACGGGCTTCGGCAGCGGCACCGACCCGGTCATCGACGCGGCGGAGGCCGCCGCCGCCCGGGCCGGAGCCGGAGCGGGGACGGCACCGGAGCCGGAGGTACAGCCCGGCATGTGGCTGGCCGCCTTCCAGGGCGGCCTGACCGGAGAGACCAGCAGCAGGACCGTCGCGAGCCGCAGCGGCGCAGCAAGCCAGAACACAGACGCCTCGCCGAACCCGGCGAGCAAGGGGGAACAGCCGTGAGTCAGCAGCAGAGCAACATGGACTGGATGCTCAAGGACCTGGCCGAGAGCGTTCCGCAGACCCGGCACGTCATCGTCCTGTCCGCCGACGGCCTGCGCATGGCCCAGTACGGCGCGGAGACCGACACCGCCGACCGGCTCGCCGCAGCCTGCGCCGGACTGCAGAGCCTCGCCGGTGCCGTCGCCGCCGAACTGCCGCACAGCAGCGGCCGGATGCGGCTCGTCGTCATCGAGATGGACGGCGGGTTCTTCTACCTGATGGCGGCAGGCGCCGGGGCCTACCTCGCGGTCCTCGCGAACGAGGGCGTCGACGCCGGCCTGATGGGCCAGCGGATGCGTGACCTCGTCGCCCGGATCGGAGAGCACCTCAGCAGCCCGCCCCGGCGTGACGGGCAGCCCGCGTGAGCAACCCGGGCGGGGACTGGGAAGACGGGACTCCCGAGCGGCTCTACGTGATCACCGGCGGGCGCAGCGGGGCGGACACGCCCGCCCCGCTGGACCTGGTCACGCTGATCATCGCCAAGTCGGGGCCCAAGCCCGGGATGCAGCCGGAACACACGGCGATCATGCGGCTGTGCCAGTCGCCGCTCTCGGTGGCCGAGGTGTCCGCCTACATCGGCCTGCCGGTGAGCGTGGTCACCGTGCTCCTCGGTGACCTGATCACCGGCGGTCACGTGCTCTCCCGCCCGCCCGTCACCCCCGCCAAACTCCCCGACCTGGCACTGATAGAGGCAGTCATCGATGGACTTCGAAAGCTCTGAGCCGTCCGCGGCACCCCACCACGGACACCTCCGGGCCGGCCCGCGGCGCGAGGACGCGCTGCCGGCCACGGCCGCCGCCGCCGTCAAGGTGGTGATCGTGGGCGGCTTCGGGGTCGGCAAGACGACCCTGGTCGGCTCCGTCAGCGAGATCCGGCCGCTGACCACCGAGGAGACGATGACCCAGGCCGGGGTCGGAGTCGACGACACGGCCGGCGTGGAACGCAAGACCTCCACCACCGTGGCCATGGACTTCGGCCGGATCAGCATCAACGAGGAGCTGGTGCTCTACCTGTTCGGCACGCCCGGCCAGGAACGCTTCTGGTTCTTGTGGCGGGGCCTGTTCGAGGGTGCGCTCGGCGCGGTGGTCCTGGTCGACACCCGCCGGTTGGAGGTCAGCTTCGACGTGATCGGCCGGCTGGAGGAACGCGGTGTGCCGTTCGTCGTCGCCGTCAACTCCTTCCCCGACGCGCCCGAGCACCCCCTGGAGGACGTGCGCGCCGCCCTCGACCTGCCCGAGTCCGTACCGCTCGTCGTCTGCGACGCCCGGCGGCGCGACTCCAGCCGCGACGTCCTGATGACGCTCATGCGCTACCTGCACTCCCTCGCCGTGACCCCGGAGGCCTTGTGAGCACCCCCCCGCTCACCACCATCCTGGGACGGTGGGGCCACCGGCGACACCGAGCCGGGCGGCCGCCACATCAAGGTGGGCCGGGCGACACGCTCCTTCGGGGCTTGGCCGCAGGCAACGCGGACCCGGAGATCCGGTCCGAGCAAGTAAGCCCCACAAATCCGCAGTTACTCAGTGCGTGAGCACGGCCACAGCGGAAAGGACTGCAATTGCGACCATTTGATGGCACGTGAGTGACGGCGTCGGGCCAATTTTCGGTGACCGGCCACAAGTTGCCCGGATCACCTCCCTGTTCAGCTTTCCAGGGCCGCGGTGATCTCGCGGACCGTCCGGACCTTCCCGATGCGCGGGAAGACCTTGCCGAAGGTGTGTGCGTGCGAGTCCCGGTCGGTGTCGGCGGTGGCGTCCTCGGCGAACACCAGGCCGTAGCTGAGCTCCCAGGCCGCACGCGCCGTGGACTCCACGCCGACGCTGGTGGAGATGCCGGCCAGGACGATCCGGGTGATGCCGCGACGGCGCAGCTGGAGGTCCAGTTCGGTGCCGGTGAAGGCCCCCCAGTGCCGTTTGGTCACCACGACGTCGCCCAGGGCGGCGAGTTCGGCCGGGATCTCGGAGAACGTGGCTGGCGGGGCGGCCTCGATCCCCGGCCGGTCGACGTCGGTGGTGGGAAGGTCGCCGCCGTCGGCCGACCACGCGACCCTGACCAGTACCACGGGCAGGCCACGGGCGCGGAAGGCCTCGGCGAGCGCGATGCCGCCCGCGAGGACCTCGGTGGCAGGCCTGGTCGTCGGCAGGGTCAGGATGCCCTGCTGGAGGTCGACGAGGACCAGGGCGGTGGCCTCGTCCAGTACGAGGGCGGGGCGGCTCGCGGGGGCGGCGGGTGCGGCGGGCACGGGTTCTCCTTCGATCGGGCGGATGCGTTCATGAAATCCGCACCCGGGGGAGTCCGGCCGGTACGCGGCCACCGGAGGGCGTGGCGCCCCTAAAATGGGAACGTGAGTACGAATGACGTGGAATCCCGCCCCGTACCGAATCCAGCACTGTCCGGGGCGGAACTGCGGCGCTGGTACTGGACCCTCGCCGAACTGACCTCCCTCGCGCGCACCATGGGACTGCCCGCGGGAGGCGGCAAGGCCGCGCTGACCGACCGCCTGGCCGCCGCGCTCGACGGCCTACCGGTCCCGCCCCCCGCACCGGCGCGGCGGCGGGCGGGCCGCCAGCTCGCCGCCCCCGTCGACGGGGACACGGTGATTCCGGAGGGCCAGCGGTGCAGCCAGGTGCTCCGGGAGTACTTCGTCCGGGAGATCGGGCCCGCCTTCCATTTCGACGCCTTCATGCGGGACTACGTCGCCGAGGGCGCCGGACGTACCCTCGCCGAGGCCGTCGCCCACTGGCACGCCACTCGCGCGCAGGCCGCCGAGCCCCGGGAGGTGGGAGCCCAGTTCGAGTTCAACCGGTTCCTGCGCACATGGCACGACCGTCACCCGGACGGCTCCCGCACCGAGGCCCTCGCCGCCTGGCAGACCCACCGGTCCCGTCCCCGCGGCTGACCCGGGCCGCCGCCCCGCTGCCCGGCGCCCGCCGCCGGTCCTAGGGGCGCGCGTACGACAGCAGCACCACCCCGTTGCCGAAGGTGCGCGTGCCCTCCAACCGCAGCGGCACCCGCCCCTCCACGGGCGGGAACAGCGGCTTGCCGCGGCCGATCCGCACCGGGTGCACGTAGATCCAGTACGCGTCGACCAGGTCGTGGCGCAGGAACGAGGCGGTCAGATCGGCTCCGCCGAGGACCAGGTCGCCGCCCGGGGCCGCCTTGAGCGCGGCCACCTCCTCCGGTACGACGTCCCGTACCACGGTGGAGTTCCAGCCGACGTCCTCCTGGCGGAGCGTGCGCGAGTACACGTACTTGGGCTTGTCCCGCCAGATGCCCGCGAAGTCCGCCACGGGCCCGGCGTTCGCCGGATCGGCGTCCGCCGTCGGCCAGTACGCGGCCATGAGCTCGTAGACGACCCGCCCGCTGAGGAAGGCCCCCATCGGGCGGAGCACCTCGTTGAAGTGCCAGTGCAGCTCGTCGTCGACGAGATGCCAGTCGATCTGCCGGTCCGGACCCTCGATGTACCCGTCGAGTGAGACCGACATCATCAGGACGATCTTTCGCACGGCCACCCACGCTACACATACTGGCTGCCGTGAAGAGCGAAGCCGCCGCAGACGAGCCCGTCCTGTTCCACACCGAAGGCCGAACGGGGATGATCACCCTCAACCGCCCCCGGGCCCTCAACGCCCTCACCCACCCCATGGTGCTGCGGATCGAGGAGGCCCTGAGCGCCTGGGACCAGGACCCGGCCGTCGCCCAGGTCGTCATCCGCGGAGCCGGCGAGCGCGGGCTGTGCGCCGGCGGCGACATCCGGGCCATCCACGACGACGCCAAGGCCGGCACCTCGGCCTCCGCCGCCTTCTGGCGCGACGAGTACCGCCTCAACGCCCTGATCGCGCACTACCCCAAGCCGTACGTGGCCCTCATGGACGGCATCGTGATGGGCGGCGGCGTCGGCGTCTCCGCCCACGGGAGCGTCCGCGTCGTCACCGAACGCTCCCGCGTCGCCATGCCCGAAACCGGCATCGGCTTCGTCCCCGACATCGGTGGTACCCACCTCCTCGGCCGGGCCCCCGGCCTGCTCGGTACCCACCTCGCGCTCACCGGCACGGCCGTGGGCGCCGCCGACGCGATCCTGTGCGGGCTCGCCGACCACTTCGTCCCCGCCGCCAGGCTCCCGGAGCTGGCCGCCGCCCTCGCCGGGGCGCCCGCGCACGAGGTGCTCCCGGAGTACTCCGCCGCCCCGGACCCCGGCGAGCTGGCCGCCCGCCGGGACTGGATCGACCGCTGCTACGCCGCCGACACCGTCGAGGAGATCGTCGAGCGGCTCCTCGCCGAGGACGACCCCGCCGCCAAGGAGACCGCCGGGACGATCCTGGCCAAGTCCCCGACCGCCCTCAAGGTCACCCACGCGGCCGTCCGCCGGGCCCGCGGCCTGACCACCCTGGAGCGGGTCCTCACCCAGGAGTACCGGATCTCCTGCCACGCGCTGCGCTCACGCGACCTGGTGGAGGGCATCCGGGCCCAGGTCGTCGACAAGGACCGCACCCCGCGCTGGTCGCCGCCCGCCCTGCGCGACGTCACCGACGAGGACGTGGCCCGGTTCTTCGCCCCGCTCGGCCCCGGCCGCGAACTGCAGCTGCCCGAACCGCAGGCTCACCGGTAGCCGGTGGTGTCGGCCGGGCGGCCCGGGTCCTGGACCTCGACCAGGTACCGCCAGGCGTCCGGCCGGCTCCCGTCCAGGTCGGTGAAACCGTACTCCCGGGCGAGCTGTCCGCTGGACAGCGACTGCCCATTCCAGCGGGCCACCTCAAGGTCCCCGGCCAGCGCCGCCACCGCCCGGCCGACGTACGACGGGGTCTCCGAGATCGCGAAGTGCGGGACCTTCCCCAGCGCGTCGCGCCAGTTCGCCTCCGTCACCCCGAAGCCGTCCAGCATCATCTCCGAACGCAGCCAGCCCGGCGTCAGGGCCACCGCGGTCGCCCCGCGCGGCCCCAGCTCGTGCCCGAGCGCGAACGCCATCCGCAGCACGGCCGCCTTGGCGATGTCGTAGAAGAACGACACCCGGTAGTGGCCGGCGTTGTAGTCCGCGGTGCCGTCCGTCATCTCGACCACCAGCCCGCCCGGCTCCCGCAGCAGCAGCGGCAGCGCGTAATGACTGGTGATCGCATGGGTGTCCACGGCGAGCCGGAGCAGCCGGAGCCCCCTGTCGAGGTCGTGCTCCCACACCGTGCTGTCCCACTCGAACAGCCGCTCACCGCCCCAGACGTCGTTCACCAGCACGTCGAGACGGCCCTCCTCGGCTTCGATCCGCCCGACCAGCGACTCGACCTGCTCCGCCACCAGGTGGTCCGCGGCCACCGCGATCCCGCGCCCGCCCGCCGCCGTGACCAGCTCCGCCGTCTCCTCGATCGTCTCGGGGCGGTCGTACTCCGAACGGCGGCCGCGCGTGCTGCGCCCGCTCGCGTACACTGTCGCGCCCTGCGCACCCAACTGGACCGCGATGCCCCGGCCCGCGCCCCGCGTCGCCCCCGCCACCAAGGCGACCTTGCCCTCGAGAGTCCGCCGTGTCTGCGTCATCCCCCCAACCTATGCCGCCCCGCCGCGCCGCGACCGGCACCACGGGCGTGTCACCGGCCGCCCGTGCCACCCGGTCACGGTGGCCGGAACGGCCGCCTTCCAGCAGCGCCCGCGCCCGGATACGACTGGAACCGCGCCCCGCCGCCCACCACCGAACGGCACCCCTCCGGCCCTCCGAGGAGAACCGCGCCCGATGAGCCCGACCGGCATGACCAGCTTCGACGAGGTCTACACCCTCCCCGACCCCCGCGGGTACTTCACCCGCCTCGGTCCCTACGCGTACCAGACCCCCGCCCACGCCCAACCGGTCTTCCGCGCCCTCGCCGCCGGACTCGGCACCACCCGGCCCGCGATGCTCGACCTGTGCTGCTCGTACGGGATCAACGCCGCACTGGTGAACCACGACGTGACCCTCGACGAGCTGTACGCGCACTACACCGCCCCGGCAGCCGCCCGGCTCACCACCACCGCCCTCATCGCCCGGGACCGCGACTTCTACGCCGCACGCCGCCGCCCCGACGCCGTCCCGGCCCTCGGCATCGACGCCTCGGCGCCCGCCGTCGCGTACGCGGTCGCGGCCGGACTCCTCGACGAGGGCCACGCCGTGGACCTGGAGACCACCGACCCGGGGGAGCAGCTGCAGCGCTCCGCCCCCGGAGTCGGCCTGATCACCGTCACCGGAGGAACCAGCTTCCTCACCGAGCGCACCTTCGGCCGGCTGCTCACCGCCGTCGGACAGCCGGTTCCGGTGGCCGCGTTCGTCCTGCGCACCCACGACTACCGGGCGATCGCCGCCTGCCTGGAGTCGTACGGGCTCACCGTCGAACGGGCCGAAGGCACCAGCCCGCAGCGGCGCTTCACCGACCCGGAGGAGCAGCGGCGCGCGGTGGCGGCCGTCACCGCGCTCGGCGAGGACCCGGCCGGGAAGGAAGCCGCGGGCTGGTACCACACCCGGCTGCACCTCGCCCGGCCGGCCACCACCGTGATCACGACCCGGTAACCCGCTCTTGTCCAACGGGCCCTCCGCGACGCACTGTTGGCCGCGAATCGTCCCAACGGTCAGGAGAGCCCGCTTGTCACCCGACACCCCAGCCCACGCCGCCGCCCCCGCACCGGGGGCCGAGCCCGCACCCCCCTACGCCGTCGACCCGTCCGGCGGTTGCCCGCACGCCGTCAACGCCTCCCTGCGCGCCCGGGGACCCGTCGCGGACGTGGTCCTGCCCGGCGGGGTGCCCGGCGCCGTCGTCCTCGGCCACGACGCGCTCAAGGAGTTCCTCGCCCACCCCGACGTGGCCAAGGACTCCCGGCACTGCCCCGCACTGAACGACGGCACCATTCCCGCGGACTGGCCGCTGCGGGTCTTCGCCAACGCGCAGGGCATGCACACCGCCGACGGGGCCGACCACCGCCGACTGCGCTCCCTCGTCGGCAACGCCTTCACCGCCCGCCAGGTCGAGCGGCTGCGCCCGCGCATCGAGGAGCTGACCGCCGCCCTCCTGGACGACCTCGGCCGGGCGGCCGCCGCCGACCCGGACGGCGTCGCCGACCTGCGCACCCACTTCGCGCTCCCGCTGCCGATGAGCGTGATCTGCGAACTCCTCGGCGTAGATCCCGAGCACCGCGAACGGCTGCACCACCTCTCCTACACGGTGATCATCGACACCGGCGCCGGCCCCGCCGAGAAGATGGCCGCCGCCCGCGAGCTGATCGAACTGATGGGCACCATCGCGGCCGCCCGCCGGGCCGCCCCGGGCGACGACCTGACCAGCGCCCTGATAGCAGCCCGCGACGGCGACGGAGACGGAGACGGCGAGGGCGACCGGCTCAGCGAGGCCGAACTCATCGGCACCATGCGCCTGATGCTGGTCGCCGGCCACGAAACCACCCTCAACCTGATCAGCAACGCCGTCCGCGCGCTGTGCACCCACCGGGACCAGCTCGCGCTGGTGCTGGACGGCAAGGCGAGCTGGTCGGACGTGGTGGACGAGACCCTGCGCTGGGACGGCCCGGTCAGCTGGTTCCCGTTCCGCTACCCGACCCGCGACCTGGACCTGGGCGGACACCGGATCCCGCAGGGCACCCCGGTCCTCGCCGGCTACACCGCGGCGGGCCGCGACGAGGCCTTCCACGGCCCGGACGCCGGCCGCTTCGACCTCACCCGCCCGGGCACCGCCCGCCACCTCTCCTTCGGGCACGGCGTGCACTACTGCGTGGGCGCCCCGCTGGCCAGGCTGGAGGCAGTGATCGCCCTGGAGCAGCTGTTCACCCGCTTCCCGGACCTCGACCTCGCCGTCCCGGAGGTCGAACTGCCCCGCCAGCGCAGCTTCATCGGCAACAGCGTCGAAGCCCTGCCCGTCCGCCCGACCTGACGCGGCACACCCGCTAGCTCAGGGGTTCCAGCATGAAGTGCCGTACCTGAAGCGGTGCCAGGAGGTACTCCTCCTCGCCCGGCAGGACCACCGGCTGGTCACGCCAGTGCTCGCCGGCGTAGCCGATCAGATCCTGCTCGCTGTGCCAGCGGCTGACGTACAGCAGCGCACCAGGCGGCGAGAGCAGCACCTCGTGCTGCACCAGCCCTGGGTATCGGCCGGAAAACGCGCGTACCGCAGAAACGATCATTTCGCGGAACGCCTCGAAACGCTCAGGACGTACGCGTGCCTCGCTCACCCTGATGATCACGGTCGTCAGGGTGTCACGCATGCAGACGCGGTGCCACCCTCCCGCCGCACGCCGCAGTGGGCTCCGAGTGCCCTCCGCCCGCGCCACGGGACCGGCTTCCGATTGTCGTGAATTCGTAACAACGCGCGCCATGCGGGCGGTCGTTGCAGGTCAGGAGAGGGGGCGCACACATAAGCTCTTGTCGTTCATTTGCGCAGAAGTAGGGATGAACCCGGCTTCCGGCCGACGGTGTCACGGACGACGGCGTGTCACGGACGACTGCCAAGGCAGGGAGCGGCGCTGGGGCGAGGCAGCCGGCGGCGGGAAGATTCATTCACGGAACGGGGGAGCGTCGTGCCCGACTGGGACATCAAGCCGGATGGCGTGCGCGGGGTCCTGAGCAAGACCGCAGAGGCCGCGAGCAAGTTCGAGGAGGAGTTCACGTCGTACGGCGACGGCCTGGTGGGCGCCGCCACATGGGCGGGCACGATGGTGCTGGGCGGGACGGAGCTGCCCAAGGGGGGTGCGTTCGGCCCTGTGGCCCAGGCGTTGCAGGAGTTCCAGCAGAAGACGGAGAACGACCTGAAGTTCCTTCCCGTCCGGACGGGTAAGTCGATCACTGGGGCGCGCCTGGCCACCGAGGAGTACGTCAAGGGTGACCTGGAGATGGCGGCGAACAAGCAGAGGGAGTATTCCAAGGCTCCGACCGCGGAAGAGCTGAAGGGCCCCAAGAAGTGATCGATCTGGGGAAGATACCGACCTTCACCGGCAATCTGGAGACGTTGGAGACGCATGCTGCGTCGCTGAAGAAGACCGCCTCCAGCATTCGCGGCACGGGCCGGGACGTCCACAACGCCTTCCAGGCGCTGGACCCGGTCTATGACGCGCCCGAGCAGGAGCAGTTGCTCAACTCGACGGTTCCGGTGCGGGACAAGGCGGATGACTTCGCCACGAAGCTGGAGTCCGTCAGTGGTGCGCTGACAAGTTTCGCGTCGACCGCGCGTCCGCTGGTGGAGAAGATGAAGCAACTCCGCGTGGAAGCGGAGAAGTTCGTCGCGGACAACAAGGACGATGACGACTGGCAGCAGGACCAGGGCAAGATCGACGAGAATGCCCGTCTGGTCCGTGAGGTCGGTACGACGTGGGTGGCGTTCCAGGGCGTCGAGCGCGACGCGGCCAACAAGATCACCGCTTTGGTGGGCGGTACGCACTTCGTCGTGGACGACGGGTCGCACAAGGCCGGCATGTACGGCTTCAAGGAGAGCGACGTCAAGGACGCGAAGGAGACGCCCTGGGGGACCGTCGATGAGCGTGAGTACACGGGCCTGCGGGCTGCGTGGGAGTGGACGAAGGACAATGTCGGCGGTGCGCTGAAAGGTTTCTTCGTCGACGGTGTCCTGGGCACGCTCAAGGGCCTGGGCAGCATGGTCAACGTCTTCGACTGGGACAACTTCAAGAAGACCTGGTCGGGCATCGGCGATGTCTTCGGTGGCATCAGCGGCTACCTCATCACGCCGTACGACTGGGTGATGGACAAGACGCTCGGCCCGACCGACCACAGCGAGCGGGAACGCCAGAAGGCCGCCCTGCGTAACTTCGGCAAGTCGCTGGTCGCGTGGGACCAGTGGGGCAAGGACCCCTCCCGGGCGTTCGGGACGGTGGTGTTCAACGTCCTGACCATCGGCTCGGGCACGGCGCTCAAACTCGGCAAGTCCGGGAAGCTGGGCGTGGGCGCGGAAGCCCTGACCGCAGCGGGCAAGGCGGGCGCGCTCGTCGACCCGATGAGCTACCTCGGCAAGGCGGCGGGCCTGACCAAGCTCAAGGTCGGCGACCTGATGGAGAGCCTGAAGGCCAGCCGGGCGGGCGTGGACGACATGGCCCGCAACATGCCCACGGGCACGTCACCCCACCCGACCGACGCGACGCCGGCCCCCGGACACACGGGGGACTCGCCCTCGACTCCCGCCGGCTCCGGCGACAAGACGCCCGCACCCCCCGGCCGGGAGTACGTCGACCACGCCGGCAACAAGCGCGTCATCGGCAACGACGGTGTCATCAGGGACGAGCACGGCAACGCCGTACCCGACACCGAACCCGTCAGGGAGCCGCACAAGGACGACCTGCCCAACATCAGGGAACACGAGACCGCACCGGCCAAGGAGAAGGTCCTCGAAGGCGCCGGCGGCCCTAGCCGCGTGGAGAACTCGACGGGCCACCCGACGCCCCCGCCCCACCCGACCGGCGGATCCCACCCATCAGGCGGGGGCGGCGGCACGCACAGCACGCCGACCACGGGCGGCCACGCCGCGGACCACCCGACCGGCAACGGCTCGGGCGCGCACACGCCGTCGGGCGGTGGATCCGGTGCACACACGCCGAGCGGTGGTGGCGGCAGTGCGCACACGCCTTCCGGTGGCGGCGGTCACGGCACCGACGGCTACGGCGACACCCCTGGTGCGGGTGCCGGTGGCCACTCGGAGAGTGCCCACGGCGGCGATGGGGCGCACGGCAACGGCGCGGGCGGCGACAAGTCGGGGGCTCGTTCCGCTGACGACGGATCCGGCAACGGTGCAGGCAGCCAGGCGGAGAAGCCGGGCGAGTCGGGCACGACGCCCGGTGATCGTGCGAACGAGCCGCTTCCGGCGTTGACGGCGGAGGAAAAGGCGGCGCACTGGGGCCACCTCGATGAAGTCGAAAAGCGGGCTCCGGAGGAATTCGACCACCTGAAGCACGACCCGGACCACCGGAACAAGATCGATGACAAATCGATGGATGAGGCTCGGGTCGGCCTAGACCTGCGGGAGCAGGGGCGCCTCCCGGCGGACATCCGTCGCCCGGAGCTGGCAGATGAGGGCGAGTTCTATTCCGCGACCACTGGCGAGTACTATGACATCAAGGGTGTCCACTCGGACTGGCCGCCGTTCAACAATGTGCGTGACAAGTCCCAGCCGTTCAAGGGTGCGTTCGACCCGGCCAATAATGAGGCGTGGGTCAACAAGCAGCTGGCGAAGCAGATTGAAAAGCATAAGCGCATAGTTATCATTGACGTTCGGAACGCAAATCAAGCGGCAATCGACAACCTCAAGGCCGTTGTTGAAAGCCGCGGTTGGGGAGATCGTGTCATCTGGTATCCGTAACAACTGGGAGCCGACTGCGCTCCCGGCCGACCCGGAAGCCACAGGGCAACTGCAGGAGTGGCTCGCCTCGGAGGAGTACAACCTCAATGGCATGGGGTGCGACTTCCGCGGCGCCGACCTCTCGGGCGGGGATTTCTCAAACGCGTGGTTCACCGATGCGGTCCTCACGGGTGTGCGACTCGTCGGAGCCTCCTTCTACCGGGCCGACCTGCAGTCGGCGGATCTGACCGGTGCGGATTTGACCGGTGCGGATCTCGTCAGGACTAACCTGGACGAGGCGGTGCTCCGATCGGCGCGGCTCGACGGGGCGAAAATGTCCCGGGCCTCACTGTGCGACGTCGACGCGTCAGGAGCGAGCTTCCGCGGAACGAAAATCCTCGGCGCTTCGCTGCTCGACACCGATATGAGGGGGGCGGATTTGACCGATGCCGTCCTCTACGAGAACTTCTTCGAGATCAAAGTCGATGACTCTACAGTTGTGCGTGGCCTGACAGGCACCGTTTTCGGGCCGATCACCGTCTTCAGTGGCGAATCGTCTTGGGAACTGGCAGGCGCAGAACTCGAGTCATGGATCAGCGCCCGAGGCGGGCTGGTTCAAGTGGTTCCTCCGCGCCGCCCGCCGAGGTAAACCCCGACGCAACCCGTTCGCTTCGCCGGAACCCGCTGCTCCCGCGGCGGGTGACCGGTTCACCGAGCTGCTCGTCCTCGTTTCGAGGGCGAGTAGCTCGGGGGCAGCAAGCCAGTGAAAGCAGAAGCCAATGCACGGCTACGGTGAATTGCTCGGTACGGATTTCGATGGGCAGCCGACGGATGACATCGACGGTATGATCTACGACGCGTTCGAAAGTCCGCGTCACCTGACCGCGTCCCCGAGCTCGTCGCCCTTATGAACGATTCCGGCGTGCCCGAGATCGAGCGGTTCCTGGCCTGCGTGGTGCTGACGACCTGGGGCGAGGCGGCGGGAACGAAGCTGTGATCCTCGCCGCCGCGGATCCCAGAAAACTCCCTGGTACGACTTCTCGATCGACCGGAAGTTCTCGGTGGACAGCACCTTCGCGCAACTCGCGGACGCTGTCGCCGAGCGGGATCTGGCGCGGGAGAAGGGAACCGAGGCGCTGCGTCTGGACGCGGCCCGTGCACTGGTGCGGCTCGCCGACAGTGAGTATTCGAGGACAAGCTGGGCGAGTTGTTCGACAACGCCACGCTTCAGGCGCTGCTCGACGACATCAAGGACGTCATCGCTCGCGGCGTGCGATTCCTGGCGGCAGGTCAGAAATGCCGGTTCGACCTGCCCACTCAGCTGGTGGACCTTGCGTCCGGGGTGTCCACCGTCGACGGGCGCCTGGCCGTGGAGCTGGCCATGAGCGTGCTGAACGTCAGATGCTCTTCGCGTTCGCTGATCCATGCCATTCCCATCGTCCACCGCGCCAAGGGGCCGGAGGCCTTGCGGTTCGGCGAGTACGTGATGGCGGTCGGTGACGAGGAAGTGCGGCAGCACGTCCGCGAAGCGCTGAGCGAGTGAAGGGTTGCGCGATCATGTCATCCGGTACCCGTGAGCTGGAAGCCGGCCGGTTCCCGGCCGGTCCTGAAGCGACACGTCAGGTGGAGGAATGGCTTGCTGGGGAGGGCTACAGCCTCTTCGGCGTCGAGCACGACTTACGAGGTGCGGAGGACATGGTGCGTGCCGACGCATATTTCCGCGACGAGTTCGCGCGAACCGGGGAAATGCCGAAGGAAACATCCATCGAGGACATCTTGGGGTCAGAAGCTCGTGATCGATTCAGCAGTTATTATCGCGACCCCAACAACCTCAGCGAGTTCAAGCCGGTTGACTTCGAAGATGGATCGATCGTTCCGGTCCGCATCCACGATGGTAAGTTGACCCTGCACGCCATGTTCGCCAACCCGTCACCCGTAAAAGAGGAGTTCAGTGGACGAGCGATTCGAGCGCTTTGTCAAGGGGTATCTCAACATGATGGAGGGCTATGATACGAGCGGATACCTCAGGCCCACGCTGATGGGATTCAACGAGTCGTTCGTCGAAGCGGTCCGTTCGGGATTTGCCCAGGCTCTGGCGGACGAGTCATTCGGGCCGGCCGAATACGAGAGGCTGACCGATATCGAATTTCCCGACAGGGAGACTCTCCGCTCCTACATTCAGGCGATGTACGACTACCTGTTCAACGGGGCGCCGGAACAGCCGATGCCGCCCGGGTGACCACATGGCGCTGAGTTTTGCGATCCAGGCGGGTTGCCCCGGCTGTTCGGGAGTGCCGGCGCGCCGTCGACATGGCCGAGGCCGTCGGTGAGACATGGGCGCATAGTTATCACCGACGTTCGGAGCGCAAATCAAGCGGCAATCGACAGTCTCAAGGCCGTTGACGCAAGCCGCGGTTGGGGAGACCGTGTCATCTGGTATACGTAACAACTGGAAGCCGACTGTGCTCCCGGCCGACCCGGAAGCGACAGGGCAACTGCAGGAATGGCTCGCCTCGGAGGAATACAACCTCAATGGCATGGAGCGTGACTTCCGGGGTGCGGACCTGTCGGGCGGCGACTTCGCGGGCTCGTGGTTCACGCAGGCTGTCCTGGCGGGTGTGCGACTTGCGGGAGCGTCCTTCTACCGGGCCGACCTGCAGTCGGCGGATCTCACCGGGGCGGATCTGACCGGCGCCGACTTCGTCAGAGCGAACCTCGATGGGGCCGTGCTCCGTTCGGCGCGGCTCGACGGCGCCGACATGGTGAAGGCATCGCTGCACGGGGTTGACGCGTCCGGAGCGGGCTTCAAAGGAACACGGATCATGGGGGCCTCGCTCTTCGACGTCGACATGAGGGAAGCGGACCTGACCGATGCGGTCCTGTTTCAGAACACCTTCAAGGTCACGGTCGACGACTCCACGGTGGTGCGCGGCCTGACAGGCACCGTCTTCGGGCCAATCACCGTCTTCAGTGGCGCATCGTCCCGGGAACTGGCCGGCGTGGAACTCGAGTCATGGATCAGCGCGCGAGGTGGCCAGGTACGAGTCATCCCTCCGCGCCGCCCACCGAAGTAGGGCCTGGAAGGACCCGTCGGCCCGAATCCGCAGCGTCCTCAACGGACTCACGCACGCGAGCCGGCTCGTACACGACTGTCGTGCCGGCGAGAAGGAGAACAGAGCAGTGACCCGCACCAAGTACTTCGGCACGGGCGCCTTCGGGGTGCCGGATTTCTCCGGGCCTGCCGAGCTGAGCGTCCTGGGACAGTGGGTGACGGCCGACATCCAGCTCTCGCCGCTGTCCATCCTGGAAGCGATCGACCTGGTGACCGAGGCCAAGGCCGACCCGGGCTTCGCGCCGGAGGATCTGGACGGCAACGCGCACACCGCCACCATCAGCCCGCAAGGCGTGAGGGTGGAGAACCACTACGTCGAGCACGTTCAGGGAGAGTTCACCCTCGACGACGCGTTCCGGGTGCTGGTCGACTTCTGGCACTACTGCTCCCTGGCGCATCCCGACGAGGTCGACTCGCGACGCCGTGAGTACGTCGACGAGTACGGACGCGATCCCTTGGCCGGAATCCGTGACCTCCGCGAGACGCAATTCGAGATCCGGGAGGGCCGCTGCCCCATCGGGCCGCGTCGGATCGCCTCAGCTGCTGATCTGGCGGATGCGGTCGCTGAGATGTACTCCTCCGAATCCGAGGACGCCGTCCTCGTGTGGAACCAGGTACCGGTCCGGCTGACGTACCGCTACAACATCGCGGTGATGCTCGACGATCTGGTGCCCCTGCTGGAAGAGGTCCGGCGACCGGAGTTCTCCGGTGCCGAGGTGTTCTGGGGGTCGGACACCTTCTCCGCCGAATGGAAGCTGACCCGTGAGGGCGGAGACCTGAGGATCCGGGCGAGGTGGCACAGCACGCTCGGGAACCACGAGTCGCTGCTCGCCGAGCGGGGCGACGTGGTGGTGGGGGCGGAGGATTTCGTCGGGGAATGGTCCAAGGTCCTGTGGCGCATCGTCACCGATGTCGCAACGGGCTCGGTGGAGTTGGCGGACGGCGACCTCCTCGTCCGCGCCAAGGCGTTGCTCGGGGCGACGGCGACCGAGCTATCCGGGTGATCCGGGCGGCGCCTGCCGCTGTGCCCGCCGCCGCGGCCGGCGGCACCGGGACGACAGCCGATCACACATGAGCAAAAGGAACAACACTGCATGACCAAGGACGTGATCGCGCTCACCGAGCGCATGCCGGACCCGCTGAGCGTCCTGGCGGGCCTGCTCGCGGGCGGACCGGACCTACGGGTCGAGACCACCGGCGAGGGTGCCGTGGTCCAGCTCTGCGACGCGGAGGGCCGGCCGCTCGTCTCGATCGAGGTGCCGCTGATGCTCCAGGTGCCGGGGGAGGCGGCCCGGCTGCTGGGGCCCGGCGCCGAGCCGTCCGGTGACGGCCCGGCGTGGTGGGTCGAGGCCCGTGCCGCCGTGGGCGTCCCCCAGGCCGAGCAGCTGGCGGGCGCCTTCGCGGCCCGTCTGACCATGCTCCTGGGTGGCCGGGTCTGGCCGCCGGACGCTCCCGGCACCGTCGGTGCGGCCCGCCCGGTCGACGTCTCGGGCGTCACGGCCGTCCCGGTCCCCGCCGCCGCCCAGCCGGCCGTCGACATGCTCACCGACAAGGTCGCCGTCGTCCTCCAGGACCGGCCGGTCGTCCCCATGACGAGCTGGCTCGCCGAGGCGCTGCGGGCCGCCCTGGAGAGCGACCGGACCCTGCAGATCGTCACCCCGCCGCACTGCCGGCTCTCCCTGCCCACCCGCATGCTGCTGCAGTCCACGTCCTCGCGCTGGGTGGTGCAGGACGAGCGGTGCGGCTACTACGACGGGCTGACCGGGGCGGTGCTGCGCTGGCAGGACGACGCCTTCTCCCCGGACCGCAACGAGAACGGCGAGACCCCGGTGGCGGACGCCTTCGAGGAGGTCTCGCCCACCGGCGAGCGTCAGCTCATCGTCTCCTTCCGCACCCTCCACCGGCCCACGGAGAACCTCGTCCTCGGCGGCGCGCTCGAAGCCGCCTGGCAGGCGCTGGCCGACGGCCCGCCGGCCGGCTGGGGGACGTCGGAGCCGGCCGGTCTGACCTGGTCGCGGCGCCAGCTGACCGACCTGGCGTACGAGCGCGCACCCCGGTCCACCTGGACGGTGGCCGTCGGCACTTCGGACCGGCCCGCCGTCGCCACCCTGCGCGTGATCCGCACCCCGGAGGGCGTCGAGGAGGACGTCACCCTCACCCTGGGCTACGGCCCCGGGGAGGAGCCGGCCCTGGAGGCCCTGCCGAAGCTCGCCGACGAGCTGGTGACCCGGTACGGGCTGAAGACCATGATGTGCCAGCTGCGCGAGGCGCGCCGGGACCTGAGCGCCCCGCCCCGCTTCGAACACCCCCCGCTGCCGTACGCCTTCGTACTGGGCCCCGCGGAGGTCCGGGAGGCCGGGCTCGACACCGCGAGAAAGACGCCGCTGAAGGGACGACCGGTGCAGCTGGGCCACAGCTCCCGGCCGGGCTTCTACTATCCGGTCGGCGACGGCGAGACCGTCGAGAGCTGGACCGCCCTCGGGCAGCTCGTACGCCACCTGCGCGGGTTGCCGTCCGCCTAGGGTCTGTTGCGAAAATGGATCTTGTTCGTTCATGATCACGTCTCGTGGGACGTGGAGATCTGACGAACGGCGAGTGGGCCCGGCTTGAGCC